>QMLT01000208.1 GCA_003646875.1 Deltaproteobacteria bacterium | reverse complement strand
GATCAAGAACCCGTTCTGATAGGCGTATTAAATGGCGTCTTTATTTTTTTTTCTGACCTTGTCAGAGAAATTTCCATACCACTAAAAATAGATTTTGTTAGATTGGCCAGTTATGGCTCAAAACATGTATCAAGTGGTAAAATTGCATTAACAAAGGATATTGAGTTATCGATTAAAGGGAAACCAGTGATAATTGTTGAGGATATTATTGATACAGGCTCGACATTGTCCTTTTTGGTTGCACATATTAAGGCAAAAGAGCCAGAATCCATTAAGATCTGCGCCTTAATCAACAAGCTTGAGCGTAGGAAGAAGGAAATCGAGATAGACTACTGGGGCTTTAAGATTAAGGAGGGTTTTATGGTTGGCTATGGCCTGGATTATGATGAAAAATTTCGATATCTACCTTATATCCTTGGCTTAGAGGTAAAGGATTAATTTAAGGGGAATAAAAATGATAATCGAATGTGAAAAATGCCACACTAAATTTCACCTTGACGAAGGTCTTCTGAAAGAAAGTGGTTCCAAGGTGAGATGCTCTATTTGTAAACATGTATTTACCGCATTCCCGCCTAAAGAGAAGCCCGAGGTTGAAGGATTCAAAACTGAGCAAATAGAAGAGGTCGGCATAACACCCGCAGAAGGGACCGATAATGAAGAAGATGTAACACCAGACGTTGATAAAACAATTGTCACAGAGGCTTTAGAGGGAATTGGTCAGGAAGAGGAGGGAATAGAAGCAATTTCTTTTGAAGATATATCTCAATTAGACTCAGGTGTTTTAAAGGAGAAGGAAGAGGAGGGGGTAAAGGTAGATATTGATGAGGCAATGGATAGGGCAGCAAAGGTTGAGGAAAAAATACTCGCCCGGGAAGAGGGGGAAAAAGGAGAAGAGATAGAAGAGATAAAAAAACCAGCCAAACCTCAGCCTGTTATTAAAAAACGGCGCAGATCAACAGTATGGATCACAATTTTGTTAATAGTGCTTATCCTTGTTGGGGCTTTAGCTGCATTGTATATATTTAAACCAGATCTCCTCTTTGAATACTTTCCTTCATTTAAAAAATCCCTGCCTAAAGAACAGGTCTTTGATATGGGAAACAAAAGGCTCTCTATTAACAGAGACCCTGCTGATTTGAAGGGTTTTTTTGTAGAGTCTGAGAAGGCAGGTAAGTTATTCGTAGTGAAGGGTTCAATAACAAATAATTACCCAGATAAAAGGAGTTTTATCAGGGTTAGATCAAGTATTCTTGATTCCAAAGGGAAGGTGGTTAAAAGCAAGATTGCCTATGCTGGTAACCCAATTAGTAAGAAGGAACTAGTATCCCTATCTATGGTGGAGATAAATAAGCGGCTAATGAATAAATTTGGCAAAGATAATATAAATACAAATATTCTTCCAAACTCTTCTATTCCCTTTATGATTATTTTTGGAGACTTACCTGAAGATATAAGCGAATTTACTGTAGAGCCGATAAGCTCTTTTCCTGCTGAAGAATAAACCCTGTCAGAAACTCTACATAGGGCTATATATCTCTCAAATGTGTATATTCTTAATTGTTTAAAATTCTGTGGAAATTTATTGCTTTTTTAGGAAATATCAAACAGGGTCAGGTTTTTCCTTTTCATAAGTTAATTCCTCAATAACCTTTATGCCTAAATCCAACAAATTTTTGGACACCTCCTGTTGAATTCTCCATAGGAATTGTGTTTTCATTTAAACTCATGATGAAAGCATTTTTAGATAAAAAATAGATGCGTAACAAAAAGCTGCTTTTTCCTGTCCTTATCATTCTCATAATGCTCTTTTCAGGGAGCTTTGGCTATATGACTATAGAGGGTTGGAATTTTTTAGATTCCATATATATGACTATTATTACCCTCTCTACTGTTGGCTACGGTGAAGTAGGCCATATAGGCCCTGCTGGTCGTATATTTACAATCCTTCTTATACTTTTTGGCATCTCTATTATGGCTTACATAATAGGGTTGGTAACCGAGACCTTGGTAGAAAGTGAGATAAGGTCAATGTTTGGGAGGAGAAAATTGAGCAAAAAAATTAAATCTCTTAAAAATCATTATATTGTCTGTGGTTATGGCAGGATTGGCAGAATTATATGCAAGGAGTTTATAAGGCACTCGATTTCATTTGTAGTAATTGAAAAGGAGGATTTAAGACAAGAATTAGACCAGAATAACATGTTGCATATCATAAATGATGCAACGCGCGAAGATACCTTGATAGAGGCAAGGGTGGAAAGGGCAAAGGGACTAATTTCCGTATTATCTTCTGATCCGGAAAACGTATATGTCTCACTTACTGCCCGCAACATGAATCCTGATCTTTTTATCCTTTCAAGGGCGGAACATTTGGCCAGTGAGGCAAAACTCCTTGCCGCAGGTGCGAATAAGGTTATTTTGCCTTATAGCATAGGTGCGCGGAGAATGGCCCAAGCTATTCTTAAACCTGAGGTCAGTGATTTTATTGAGTCAACCATTCACGATTACAGCTTTGAACTCAACATAGAGGAGATAACGGTCGGGGAAGACTCTCATCTCAATGGCCTTACCCTGGTTGACTCTGGCATTAGACAGGAAATGGACATTATCATTATTGGAATAAAGCAAAAAGATGGTGAAATGCTATTTAATCCTTCCTCAAAAACAAAGATTCAATCTGGTGATATTCTCATTGCTATGGGAAAGTACGATGATTTAGAGAGACTACGAAAGACATGCATTCCAAATAGTTGATAAGTGGCTGAAGTTTAACTCGCAGTAAGCCCGCCTGTCCTGATTGTATCTGGACAGGCGGGTCTGGCGTGTAAAAGTGGATTAAGGACTAACCCGACAAAACCCTAAGGAGGCAGGATGCTTGATCTAAAATTTGTTCGGAGTAATCTGGATTTGATAACTGATATGCTCAAAAACAGGGGGTATGATCTTGATCTTTCCAGATTTCAACACCTGGACAAAAAAAGGCGTTCTATCTTGGTCAGGCTTGAAGATCTTAGATATCAACGCAATAAGGTCTCTGACCAGATAGCGGCTATGAAAAAGGATAAAGAGGATGTATCATCTCTTATCTCTGAGATGAAGACCGTCTCCAAAGAGATAAAGGGGATGGAGGTTGATTTACCCGAGATAGCAGATGAGTTGAATAAACTTTTGTTGGTTATCCCCAATATACCACATGAATCAGTAGTTATTGGTAAGGATGCGGATGATAATCCTGTTATAAGGATGTGGGGTAAGATCAGAAACTTTGATTTTACCCCTCTTCCCCATTGGGAAATTGGGGAGAAATTACATATTCTTGATTTTTCTCGGGCAGCCAAGATTGCCAGGAGCAGGTTTTCTCTACAAAGAGGTTTAGGCGCAACAATTGAGAGGGCGCTGATTAATTTCATGCTTGATATTCATACAAGGCATCATGGTTATATCGAGACCCTTCCTCCGTTCCTTGTTAATTCCGATACTATGACTGGAACAGGTCAATTGCCCAAATTTAGAGAGGATCTATTCAAAGTGGAAGGGTGGGATCTATTTCTCATACCTACAGCGGAAGTGCCGGTCACCAATATACACAGGGATGAAATCCTATCTTTTGATACACTTCCCATCAGATATGTCTCTTACACCCCTTGTTTTCGTTCGGAGGCAGGCTCATACGGAAAAGACACAAGAGGGCTTATCAGGCAGCACCAATTTAACAAGGTGGAGTTGGTGAAGTTCTGCTGCCCTGAAGACTCGGAGAAGGAATTAGAGTCGTTAACTGCTGATGCGGAAGAGATTTTACAGCGCCTGGAGCTTCCATACAGGGTAGTCTCGCTCTGTACAGGCGATCTTGGCTTTTCTGCTGCTAAAACCTATGATATTGAGGTCTGGCTTCCCGGACAGCAGCTATTCAGAGAGATATCATCTTGCAGTAACTTTACAGACTTCCAGGCCAGGAGGGCAAACATTCGGTTTAAAAGGAAAGAGGGAAGAGGTACCGAGCTTGTACATACCCTTAATGGCTCTGGCCTGGCGGTTGGAAGAACGCTTGTGGCGATTCTAGAGAATTATCAGCAGCCTGACGGAAGTGTAGTTATTCCAGAGGCGCTCAGGCCATATCTCGATGGGGTGTCCATTATTAAGAGAGATTGAGGATAGCAGGGAGTATCCAGTAAGCAGTAAGGAGTATGAGTGTGTTAGGTGGTTGCTTACTGCCTTATACTTACTGTTTACTTACTAATAATGTGCCAGATATATAAAATAAACTTGAGG
>QMLT01000207.1 GCA_003646875.1 Deltaproteobacteria bacterium | reverse complement strand
AGTCCCCTTATCATATTATAAAGTTGCCTTTTGGCATAAAAACATTAAACATTAGATGTGTAATTATTAGACACAAGATTCCTAAATAAGGCGCATACACAGTTAACTTCTGCATTATCTTTTTACCTCCTTTTTCCGTAACTTTTTCCCGGTTGTCAAAGAATTGAACGTATTCATTGCCGCATCTACTCCATATAATACAAATGATTCTATGGCCTTTACTGCTATATGCAATGCTTCTGTTATTGTTGCTTGTTGATCATCATAAAAAGGATCCAAAACAAAATCCTCAATTGCTTCATTATACCTGGGTCTGCCTATTCCAATCTTAGTCCTGCAGAACTCATTTGTTCCAAGGTGATAAGCTACAGACTCTACCCCATGATGACCTCCTGCCCCTCCTCCACATGCTATCTTTATTCGACCTGCGTCTAAATCAATATCATCATGTATAACCATTATATTTCTGTTATCCGGTCTGTAATATTCGAATAAATGCTTAACCGCAATTCCTGATCTATTCATAAATGTTTGTGGGCATGCCAACAGTATCTTTTTATTATGGTAATTTGTGCTTGTGCTTAAGGTTTGAAAGCGTTGATCAGATAAATGAAGGCCTAATTTGGCACATAAAAGATCAACGGTCTTGAATCCAAGATTGTGTCTACTGTTTTTGTATACAGTACCTGGATTACCAAGCCCTATTATCAAACATATGGTTTTAGGATTTCTCTTCGACTTTTATTTCCTCACTTCCAGCCCCTTCAACCTCTTCTTCAACCTCTTCTTCAACCTTCTCTTTTTCTATGGTAGGGGCAACAACTGTGGCAATGGTAAGATCTCCGTCTTCTATTGATTTTAAACCTGGAGCCAAATTAATGTCCTCTATATGAAGCGACTGTCCAATATCAAGGCCAGACACATCAACCTCTATTTTGTCTATGAGGTTTTTTGGCATACACGAGATCTTTAACTCCCTGCGGATATGTTCTAAAATACCACCCCCCTTTACCCCTATTGGTGTATTTACGAGATACACAGGGATATCAACCTCCAGTTCCTTTTCCATAGATATCTCATAAAAATCAACATGAAGATACTCCCTTGTAACCGGATCCTTCTGTATCTCTTTTATCATAACCCTCTTAGGTTGATTTTTCCCATTAGAGTCTATCCTTAGAGCAAATATGATATTTTCAGCTGATCTTTCTCTAAGGGTTTTTTGGAACTGTTTATAATCTAATGAAAGCCTTATGGGACTTGTATTTGGACCATATAGTATACCAGGGAGCCTGCCCCCGCTTCTTAGCTTTCGAGCCGAGCCTTTACCCGTCATTGTTCTTTTTTTTGAATCTAATTGTATAGCAGCCATTCATTAACTCCAAATCTCCTAAATTATTCGCTTGCTGTTATACATTGTTAGTCTCAAGCGAGAAACTAACAACGAACGATCAGCAACAATCCTTCAATTCCCGCCCGCCTTGCCTGTCCCGATATAATCAGGGCGAGGGCAGAAGTAATACCTAAAATGTGCTCACGATTATACAAATAGTGAACTCACAGACCTTGAATAATAAACTCGCTTTATGGCCTCACCCAGAATTTCCGACACAGAAACAACCTTAATTTTGGAGCACTCAGATGCCTTTTTATTTAACGGAACCGTGTTTGTTACTACCAGTGACTCGATAGTTGACTCCTCTATCCTTTTTATCGCATTACCAGAGAGAACTGGATGAACACAGCAGGCGTAAATATGTTTTGCTCCATTTTGGGTTAATACCTGAGCGGCCTGTACCAGTGTTCCGCCTGTATCAATCATGTCATCAAGAATAACGGCTGTCTTCCCTTTTACATCTCCAATGATATGCATGGCCGCCGCAACATTAGGTTCCTCTCTTCTCTTGTCTATTATTGCTAAAGAGGCATTAAGTCTCTTGGCAAAGGCCCGTGCTCTCTCCACGCCACCAGCATCGGGAGAGATTATTGATAGATTATTTTTAAAATGCTTCCGAATGTAGTTCAGTATAACAGGTGCTGCGAACAGATTATCCACCGGAATATTGAAGTATCCTTGAATCTGCCCGGCATGAAGATCAACTGAGATCACACGATTCACTCCGGCAACTGTTATCAGGTCAGCTACGAGCTTTGCGCTTATAGGAACCCGTGGCTTAACTTTTCTATCCTGCCTGGCATAGCCATAGTAAGGGATTACAGCTGTTATACTCCTTGCAGATGCCCTTTTGAGCGCATCGGTAATTATCAGGAGCTGCATGAGATTATCATTAACCGGATTACTGGTAGACTGAAGGATAAAAGTCTCTCTTCCCCTTACATTTTCATCGATCTCAATCCGAATCTCCCCATCGCTAAATGTTTTGTTTAGCATTTTCCCAGGAAGGATATTTAAATAATCACTCACCTCTTTGGTTAGACTTATATTAGATGTGCCACCAAACAGCTTCAAACTATCAGCAAGATCATCCATAATAAATTTTCTTGTTTCCCCTTTTAATATTCCAATAATTTCGTATTTCTGGCTGGGGTGGGAGGATTCGAACCTCCGAATACGGGCTCCAAAGGCCCGTGTCTTACCACTTGACGACACCCCATTATTTAATATCAAAGCTCAAATGAACATCAAATTATAAATTTCAAATTTTGACATTTAAGCATTTGCGCTTTATTTTCCCTTTGGATTTTGAAATCTGATATATCATCTTTGTATAATATCCCTAGCCCAATCCTTTCACTACAAATACATCCCCTTTATCATATGATTCGAGAATATTGCCAGCCTCTTGAGCCTTTTTAGCTGAATCAAAAAGACCAAAAATACTTGGCCCGCTGCCCGTCATCAATGCGCCGAGGGCACCTAACTGTAGCAAGGATTCCTTGATTGAGCTAAGAAAAGGATACTTCACAAGAGTAACTCTTTCAAGATCATTAAAGAGTAAATCTGGGATATTAAAAATATTTTTTTTAAAACATTTTATGATATTTTGATTTCTATTATTTGTCAACTTTAATTTGGTTTTTTCATAGGCCCATGCCGTTGAGATTATGAGATTCGGACTAACGATGACATACCAAAATGAAGGAAAGCTTTCTATCGGTTGGAGTATTTCTCCAATCCCCCTGGCTATAGCCGGTTTCTGTAGAAGAAAAAAAGGAACATCTGCGCCTAGAGAAAGGGCGAGTTTCTCAAGATCTTCTTTTGAGAGGGCGTTTGGCCATAGCTGGTTTAATGCTTTCAATGTTGTTGCCGCATCACTGCTACCACCACCCAAACCAGAAGAAATCGGTATATTTTTGATTAATGTAATTTTGACACCTTTCTTGATTCCGGTTTTTTCAAAAAAAGAGATAGCCGCTCTACTAACTAAATTATTTTGGTTTTTAGGTAGTCCTCTTCCGCTACAATAAACCTCTAATCCCTTGTCTGACTTGCTTATTGTTAGCTTATCATAGAGAGCCACAGGAACGAAAACAGTCAACAACTCGTGATACCCATCACTCCGTTGCCCGGTAATTTGTA
Organism: Deltaproteobacteria bacterium; assembly: GCA_003646875.1. GTDB lineage: Bacteria > Desulfobacterota > DSM-4660 > Desulfatiglandales > B25-G16 > B33-G16. The sequence continues at coordinate 731 of QMLT01000207.1, read as the reverse complement.
AGAATAGATTGACCTTGGCCGGAGACAAAACTTCAATTGTGGTTTGATTTGTGAGATGGGCGTTGGATTTTTCATTTGTTAGCAGGGAAAGCATTATTATTCGTTTGCTTTAACAAAACGCATGCGGAGGTCATAGAGAAGCTGCTCCAGCAAGTTTTTCTCCTCCTGTGTAAGATTACCCTTGGTTTTTTCTTTGAGTATGTTGATAATATCAATCGATTGTTTGGCTAATGCCAGGTCTTTCTTTTTTTCTCCAGATTGGGGGTCTGCAATTTCACCAAGATGAAGGAGTACCGAAGAGCTAAGCGATAGAAGAAAGGAGGAAAAATTGATTTCTGGCAAGGGGGCAGAACCCTTCTCCTCCTTGGGCTTTTCCTTGACCTTATCTTTCCCTATCTTAGTTCCTTCAGATTTATCCTTTACCTCTCCCTGAGCATCAAAAGCCCTTTTATCTTTAATAACAAATCCCTGACCCTGTATTTCCTCTTCAGACATGTTTTCCTCCTTGAGATGTGGATTTTAAAGTCGCTTTTGTAAGCGTTTAGCTTATAGCAAAAGTAAAGCGTTACATTTTTGCATATTGTTGATTCTGCCAATAATATGTAAATTTAGCAGAATTTGGCTATATAGTGCAAGAGAAAATCATTATATTTCCCTTCTCTTATATTAACCGGAAATCACCAAAGAGGTTAAAAATAATGCTTATCGAGATTTTTGTACATGTTACATCT
>QMLT01000206.1 GCA_003646875.1 Deltaproteobacteria bacterium | reverse complement strand
GTTCTTTTAAATCAAATCCAGCGTGATCTGATCCAATAATTATATTCATCTTCACTTTCAAATTACAAAGCCCAAATGTCAAATCAATGTCAAGCCTCAAATCCAAAATAAACCAAGATTACAGGTTTCGACATTTAGTCATCTGGATTTTGTCATTTATCACTTTTTTTTAATTAGGGTTTATATTCTTTGAAGATTAGTGAGCTATTTGCGCCGCCAAAACCAAAAGAATTAGAGAGTACAGTTCCCACCCTCATATTTCTGGCCTTGTTTGTGACGTAGTCAAGATCGCATTCAGGGTCTTTAAATTCATAGTTGATAGTTGGAGGGATGAGGCTATTTTTTATTGTCAATATGGAGTATATTGCCTCTGTTACACCGGCGCCACCTAAGATATGCCCTGTCATTGATTTAGTGGAAGTTACCGGAACCTCGAATGCATAATCACCGAAAACTGATTTTATTGCCTTTGTCTCGGAGATATCATTCAATTTTGTGCTCGTTCCATGCGCATTGATACAGTCAATGTCAGTAGGATTTAGTCCAGCATCCTTCAGCGCAGCCTGTATGCACAGGCCTGCCCCTATTCCTTCAGGGTCGGGAGCAGTGAAATGATAGGCATCTGAAGACATACCATAGCCCACTATTTCAGCATAGATATCCGCAGCCCTTTCAAGTGCATGAGTTAATTCCTCTAAAATAATAATGCCTCCACCCTCTGATATAATAAAGCCATCCCTTTCGTTATCAAAGGGCCTTGATGCCTTCTCTGGCTCATCATTTCTTGTTGAAAGGGACTTCATTGAGGTAAAACCCGCTAAGGCCAATGGGGTTATACATGCTTCTGTTCCTCCCGTTATCATCGCGTCAGCCGCTCCCCGCTGGATTATCTTAAAAGACTCGCCTATGGCATGGGAACTCGCAGCACATGCTGTTACTATCGCTGTATTCGGACCCCTGGCCCCAAATTCCATAGATATCTTGCCCGGAGACATGTTGGCTATTATCCCCGGAATAAAAAATGGACTTACACTTCGTGGCCCTTTTTCTAAAAGAAACTTATGATACAATTCAATGGTGCTCAATCCACCGATACCTGAACCAGTCACACACCCTACCATATGACAGTTTTGTTTCGTTATCTTGAACTTTGAATCCTCAATGGCCATTCGAGCTGAGGCCATAGCATAGTGAATGAAAATATCGAGGTGCCTTGCATCTTTTGATGTGAGAAAGTCCTCAGACCTAAAATCCTTTACCTCTCCAGCTATCCGGGAAGTAAATGGAGATACATCAAATTTCGTAATAGGCCCTATACCAGATTTGCCTTTCGAGACGGCCTCCCAATTTTCTTCCAGACCAATACCAAGAGGTGTAACCATTCCCATCCCTGTAATGACAACTCTTCTGGTCATCCTGGTGTTCTCCTCCACTATCTAAATAGGAATTTATTCAGTATTTTTTTTAATGTATTCGATAGCATCCCGAACAGTAGTGATCTTTTCAGCCTCCTCGTCAGAAATAGAGACACCAAAATCCTCTTCCATGGCCATAATCAATTCTACTTGATCGAGTGAGTCTGCTCCTAAATCATCCACAAATGATGCCTCTGGTATTACATCTTTCTCATCAACTTCCAACTGTTCGCAAATAATCTTTGTTATTCTTTCCTCAACTGACATGTCTACCTCCATAAATTATTTGTTAAATAAACTTACATATAAAGACCACCGCTTACATGAATAACCTGCCCTGTAATATATGTTGCATCTTCAGAAGCCAACCAATAAACAGTGTTGGCCACCTCATCAGGCTCTCCAATCCTGCCCATAGGGATCTGGGAGAGAAAGGCTTCCTTTGCCTTATCAGGAAGCTTTTGTGTCATCTCAGTATTAATAAAACCTGGCGCTACTGCATTGACGGTAATACCTCTGTTAGCCAACTCCCTTGCAACAGTCTTAGTGAAGCCCATTATTCCTGCTTTCGAGGCTCCATAGTTAGATTGGCCGATATTTCCAATCTGACCAACAACTGAGGAAATATTTATAATTCTTCCACTTCTCTGTTTTATCATTGACCGCGTTACTGCCTTAGTGCAATTAAAAACACTTTTCAGATTAACCTGAAGTGTCTGATCCCATTGCTCCTCAGACATCCTCATTAAAAATGCATCTCTTGTTATCCCGGCATTGTTAACCAACACATCCACCTTCTGAAAGTCTTTGACCACCTTCTGAAAAAACGCCTCAACATCTCTAAAGGAAGAAACATCGAGTTTCTCTGAGACTGCCTCAACATTCATTTTATCAAGGAGTCCCAATGTCTTTCTTTCTGCAAGGTCATCAGGGTCATAATGGACAAATATAATTCTTGCACCCTCTCGAGCAAATCTAAGACATATTGCCCGGCCAATTCCCTTAGATCCTCCGGTGATGACTATTGTCCTTTTTGATGCAGACATTTACGTCTTACCTTTCATTTCCTTTGGTTTGAAATGCAGCCAATCCTTCCTCCAGCCGCTCTTTGACATGATTATTAACAAAATCAATAGCTGTTCGGATCGCATTCTTTATAGCCTTAGGGCTTGAATCACCGTGGCATATAATTCCAACACCTTTTACCCCTAAAAGAAGCGCTCCCCCATGTTCTGCATAATCGAGATTCCTTTTAAAATGTTCAAATGCTCTTCTGCTAAGCCAGAATCCAAGCCTGGAGATTAAACTCCTGGATATTTCTCTTTCAAACATTACACCTATGGTCTCGGCCATTCCTTCACTTAATTTAAGCGCTACATTACCTACAAATCCATCGCTAACAATTACCTGTACATCTCCAGAAAAAATATCCCTCCCTTCAACATTCCCAACAAAATTAAACGGGCCCTTTTTAAACAACTCGTGTGCAATTCTGACCTGCTCATTTCCCTTGCTTCCCTCTTGCCCGATATTCAAAATGCCGACCTTTGGGTTATCGATATTAAGCAATGAGCGGGTAAAAATATCACCCATAATTCCAAATTCAAAGAGCTGCCTGGGTTTGGTATCAACATTAGCGCCAACATCAATCAAGACGACATTTCCCTTTGCCCCAGGAAAAATACCAGCCAAAGCCGGCCTTTCCACGCCTTTTAACCTTCCAAGAGTAAGAACAGCAGCACCTACAGTTGCCCCAGAATTTCCAGCGCTTACGACAGCATCAACATTGCCTCTCCGTGCAAGGTCAAAGGCCACCATAATAGAGACATCTTTCCTGTGTCGTAGCGCCTTGAGAGGTAATTCATCCATAGCCACCATCTGGGAACAGTGATGAATCCGGATGCTGTTATTTAACTTTCCATTTTTACCTAACTCTTTCCGAATGAGATGTTCATCTCCCACTAAGGTGAGATTTACCCCCAATTCAGACCGTGCCCAAAGGGCGCCTTGAACGTTCACTCCGGGGGCGTGGTCTCCTCCCATGGCATCTATTGCTATATTCAGATTAACCCTCTTCTGTTTTAATTATTGTCTTACCTTTATAGGCACCACAATTCATGCATACATGATGTGGTAGGACTGGTTCGTGACATTGAGGGCAAAATGAAATGTTGGCCATTTTTAGGTGATGATGAGATCTTCTCATATCCCTTCTTGATTTTGATGTTTTCTTCTTAGGCACAGGCATAATTAAATTTCCTTAATTTTGTCATTGGCCATTGTTGACACTTCTTCCCAACAGACAACTGACAATTATTAACTGACATTCCCCAATGTCTCGTATCTTGATTGACATGAGCAACTTCCTGTATTCAAGTTACACCCACATATAGGGCAAAGCCCTTTGCAGTCTTTCGTGCAAAGAGTCTTCATTGGTAAATTGAGAATAAGCTGTTCTTTTATTATTTGATCCAAGTCCAAAAAATTATCATCAATGAAATCGAGATTAAGGTCATTTTCTAATAGTTCAACTTCTGCTTCCCCATTAAATGGAAACATTGACAAATATATTCTAAAATCTGTTGTTAAATCCTTACTGTAAGTTTCAAGGCATCTATCGCATCTCAAAAGCAACCTGACAGATAAAAAACCATCTACTACGATTTTTTCGCCAGCTAAATATATCTTAAGCCTGGCAGAAAGTGGGCTATCAAGCCCTACAATGCGATCCTCATCGAAATCTGGTTTCCACCACCCTGGTTCAAGTGAGAAATTTATTCTTTTACCCCCCGGAGGGATCTTTGTCAAATCGATTTTCATTTATCCCGAATATACATTCTAATATTATAATTACCTTTAAT
>QMLT01000205.1 GCA_003646875.1 Deltaproteobacteria bacterium | reverse complement strand
CCGCCTGCCCCGTGAGCAAGCAGAATCTTTTTTTCTTTCATTCGAAGTCCTCATATTTGTGAAAAGCGGCACAACTTCCCTCTGACGATACCATACAGGGACCAACAGGGTCTTCCGGGGTACACCGCGTATTAAATAAGGGGCAATCCGGGGGTTTCTTAATTCCCTGCAGAATCTCACCACATAGACAACCAGGAGGATCAGCCTTTTCCTCATAGGGAATGTCAAACGCGAAAGCTGCATCCATTTCTCTAAATTCTTCCCTTAACATAAGGCCGCTTTGCGGTATCATGCCAAGACCCCTCCAGGTGGCATTGAAAGGTTCAAAGACCTCTTCTATTACCTCCTGGGCCAGGCGATTTCCCTCATCTTTTACCGCCCTTGTGTACTGAATTTCTATCTCTGATCTACCTTCGGTCTTCTGGCGCATGAGCATATATATTCCCTCCAGGATATCGAGGGCTTCAAAGCCAGTGATTACGCCCATAATAGAAAATTCATGGGCAATAAAGGAATATGGGGTTTTCCCAATTATCACGCTTACATGGCCAGGCAGAATAAAGCCGTCTATCTTTATATTGTTTAAAGAAATTAATGCTTTTATAGCCGGCGGTATAAGTCTTTGAGAGGAGAGTATGTATAAATTTTTAATCCCCCTTCTTTTTGCCTCTTTTACAGCGGCAGCAATAGCGCCTGCGGTAGTTTCAAAGCCTACTGCAAAGAAAATCACCTTCTTTTGTGGCTCGCTCATTGCAATTTCAAGGGGATCCAAAGGGGAGGTTATTATCCTGATGTCTCTGCCCATCGCCCGCTCCTGATTAAGGGATGAGGAGGTTCCCGAAACCCTCATCAGGTCGCCAAATGTCACAAGAGTTACGTTGGGTAGGCGTGCCAGGGCAATGGCCCTATCGATCTCTCCTACAGGCGTTACACATACGGGACAACCTGGACCGGATATAAGCTCTATTTCTTTGGGAAGGACTGATCGTACCCCTGATCGGAAGATAGAAACGGTATGGGTGCCACACACCTCCATAAATCGCAGGTGTCCATTCGTTAGATTTACGATCTGGTTGAGGATGAAGGATACATCCTTTGTTTCACCTATCTTCTTCCGCTGATTCACTGTAATCCCTCTCTATTTCTTCAAAAAGGGCTAATGTCTCCAGGGCTTCCCCCTTTTCAAGCCTCTGGATGGCAAAACCAACATGCACAAGCACATAGTCCTCTTCCATAACATCAGGGCATATCAGAAGACTTACCTCCCTTCTAATACCGCCAAAGTCAACCTCGGCAATATCCTCTTTTATGGATACAACCTTACCAGGCACACCCAAGCACATTGATAATCTCCTTGTAAGTAATCGGAAAAATAATATTGCGAATCTTGTTTAGGGGCAATAAGGCCTTTATCAGCCACCTCTCCTTAAAGATGAATAGCATAAAATGCCTGTCCAAGGGATATACATCCATCGTTAGGAGGGATTTGTTGATGAATATGAACCCTGAAACCATTATCATTAAGGATGTCCCATGCCTTTTCCAGAAGGAATGTATTTTGAAAGACCCCGCCACTCAGGAATACATCCGATAAACCGGTTTCCTCCCTTCCCTTTTTAGCCATCCGGGATATAACCTGTGCTATGGAATTGTGGAAACGGGTAGAAATAATAGAGGGACTTTCTTTCAGTTTTATATCCTTTACAATTGCCTCAATAATGGGATCGGGATCGATGATAAAACTTCCCTTTTGCTCAAAAATTTCAAAAGGATACTCGCCTGACTCTCCTTCTTTCACCATCTGTTCAAGTTCCACTGCTGCCTGGCCTTCGTAGTTGACTGACCGCCTCACATTCAGAAGAGCGCTCACTGCATCAAAGAGCCGTCCCATACTGGAGCACAAGGGTGCGTTTATTCGAGCCTTCACAGCCAACTTTAATTGTGACCATCGCTCAAGATCAAGCTCCTTTACAAAAGGTATGTGAAGTTCTTGAAAATCCCCATAGATCCTTTCGAGGTAGGCTGCCGCTATCCTCCATGGTTCCCATACGGCTTTGTCGCCCCCGGGTAGCGGGATTTGTTTTAAATGCCCTAAGCGTGTGTATCCCTGAACACTCACCTCTAGAAATTCCCCGCCCCAGACTGTGCCATCTTCTCCATATCCTGTGCCATCCAACACTATCGCAAGCGCAGGCCCAACGCTCCCATATTCTGCCATACAGCTTAGTGCATGGGCAAAATGATGCTGAACACCTATTTTTTTTGGTACGTCAAGTCCCATCGCATATCTGGTGGAAAAATAGTCAGGATGGAGGTCATGTACGACAAACTCGGGTGTTATCTGAAACAGTTGTTTAAAGAGCTCTATTCCTTGTTCAAAGGAGCTCATTGTCTCAAAGTTCTCCATATCCCCTATATGCTGACTCATAAAGGCATAATCACCTTTTGTGAGGCAAAATGTGTTCTTTAGATCTGCTCCACAGGCAAGGATATGCTTTCCTTTTTTATTTAATTTGATGGGAAATGGTGCAAAACCTCGCGCCCTACGTAAAAATGTCACCGTTTCCTTTAATGGCTTGACCACCGAGTCATCGCATCGTGTATGGATTTCTCTATCATGCACCAAAAAGAAATCTGCAATATTGCGAAGCCGGGAAAAGGCCTCTGTATCTTTAAAAACAATGGGTTCATCGCTTACATTTCCACTTGTCATAACAAGGGCATCAACTCCTTGGCCAAAAAGGAGATGGTGAAGTGGTGTATAAGGAAGCATCACCCCAAGAGTCTTCTGAAAAGGAGCAACGGATGGGGCTATCTTGGCACCTATTTTCCTCGGAAGAATGACAATCGGCCTCTCCCTGCTGCTAATAAGATTGCTTGATAGAGCATCTACAATACATAGACTTTTAACGACCTCCAAGTCCCTGCACATAAGGGCAAATGGCTTGTCCTCTCTATATTTTCTCGCCCGTAGACCTGCGACGACCTCCTCCTTAGTCGCATCACAGGCAAGGTGAAAACCCCCAAGGCCTTTTATAGCTACAATCTTACCCCTCTTAAGTAGAGCAATTGTCTCTTCCACAGGATCATGGGTTGTGACCATTTTACCTGAGTTAGTAAAGAGCTGTAGTGTTGGTCCGCACTCTGGGCAGGCATTTGGTTGCGCATGGAAACGCCTATTTGATGGACTGTGATATTCACTGCTGCAAGCTGGACACATCGTGAAGGAGGACATGGTTGTATTATCTCTGTCGTAGGGAACATTGGCAATAATAGTAAAGCGAGGACCGCAGTTTGTGCAGTTGATAAAGGGATAGCGAAAGCGGCGATCTTTAGGGTCAAAGAGCTCATTCAGGCAATCCTTGCATGTGGCAATATCAGGAGAAATCAAAGCGAGCTTGCCTTCACCTTCTTTGCTTTTTTTTATCTCGAAGTCATTATAGCCTAAAGGTGAAAGATAAAGGATGGCAGTCTTTTCTATCCTGGCAATAGGAGGAGGTGAAGAGAGGCCTGAAAGGAATTTATTCACTCTATCTTTTTTCCCCTCTATCTCTATTGTTACCCCCTTTTCATCATTAAGGACCCAGCCCTTAAGATCATTCTCCAGGGCAAGGTCGTACACAAAGGGGCGAAATCCCACGCCCTGGACAACACCTTTTATCTCTACACAGGCCCTAATTGCTTCCATTCTCTATCCTTTGTGGAAGGGCTTCCTGCTCAATAATCTCGAGGAGGCTCTGGGCTATCCCGAATTCATGCATATCCCATTCCCTTGAGCTCTTTAAAGATAGCCTTTATCACCTTTGGCACTGCGGCCTTTACCTCCGGAGTGAGCTCCATGCCACATGAAATTTCCTTGGGCTCAACGCCTATAATAACTACAGAGACATGTCCGCCGAGCTGCCTCGCCATTAACAAGACATCCAGAAGATCAACCTGATGAAGGGAAAGAGGCCTCTCAGGAGCATCCATAAGCTCCTCGGGAAGGCAACGATAGATGGTGCCCGGCTGCCCTCCTGATGTCAGGGCATCAATAACAATAATTTTTTCACTCTCATGGATAATCGATAACAGGTCCATCGTGGCAGTGCCACCATCAATGACCTCAACCCCAGGCGGCAGTTCTCTATTTTCCATTTCTTTCACTACGTGAACGCCAACCCCTTCGTCCTTGAGGATCAGGTTCCCAACGCCAAGTATAATTACATTTTTCTGTGGCATCGCGCTATCTCGATAAAATATCCCTTACGGATACGTTTGCATAAGGGATATGATCAAAACCATTTCTTTCAATG
>QMLT01000204.1 GCA_003646875.1 Deltaproteobacteria bacterium | reverse complement strand
TCCGCCCCTGCAAAAAGGGAGAAATGCCCAGATAGATGCCAAATAGAATCATAAAAATTCCACAGAAGATAAGAATGCCATGGTAGGCCCTCATATTCATATAACGCAGGCCAAAAAACGAGAGGATTGAAACAATCAGGTACCAGACTATATCTCCAGCTTCATGCCCGAGGAAAAATGCAGCAAGGTTTAGCCAATTCCGGAATGAAATATCAAACTGGGTAATAAAAGCAAGGCCGATGGTAACCCACCAGATCCACCAGTATGGATTTGACATGGATACCATCATTCCGCCGAGAACTGGGTTTTCCAGAACCTTGTTCCCAAAGGTGGGAGAACCTTGATTTTTCCCATCAGGTGAATTCAAGAAGCTGATGGAAGGAGAACCACGATACACGTTTCTGACAATTGAGGCCCCGAAATAGAAGAGTATCACCCCACCCAGGATGCCAATAGTGCGCACAACAAGGATATTTTTGAACATAAAAGAGAAGCCTAACAATAAACACACAATAATCACAGCCTCAATAATGGCATGACCAGTAATAATCCAGAGCCCCATTAAATAGCCGCGAGTGTTTGCTTGAGCGGATTTGATGATGGTGTAGGTAAGAAGGGGTCCTGGCGACATGGCGCCAGTCAGGGCCACGAGAAAGGAGAAGGAGAAAATCACCCAGAAGGTGTAAACCACCCTTGTCAGCTCATTTACCATGTCGATATCCATTTACATGCCGTTAATATGTATTGCATTTATCTTAAGGTATCCCACCCTAATCACCAAGGCCAGGCACTGCAAGGCAGCGCTTATTATCTTTACAATCATGCCAACTATTTATAACATCATTCCTTAATCGTATCTACCCCTTGCTTGCCAGAACCTCAAAGCCTTTATTTTTTAACTCCTTAACTATTTTATATGAAAGTGCCTAAAGTGAACTAAATTGCCTAAAGTGCCTAAAATTAAGGTCTTAACCACTCAACTACTCAACTACTTTCATTCTTCGTTGTGGCCGCAGGACATGGAGGTTCGTCAATATGCTCTGTATCTATTTGAATAACGCACTGCCTCCCATTTCTGTAGAAGAGATCATGTGAAGCGTTACAATTCTCTCAGAAGCGCCAGGCACCAGGCGGGCTTTTCATAGGTTCCATAAAGCGACTCATAAAAAATCCGCTCGGCTAATCTGCATTTTTCTGTATTTCCACAGACTCGCCATCGCGTTGGCAGCCCTCTCCGGCGTGGGATAATTGAGCAATGACCCCGATTCTTCAAGCGCCTTTATCTCTCCATCCCAGATGCCCGGGGGTGATAGGATGCAACTAATAAGAGGTTTTTGCTGTGCCCATTTTTCCAACAGATCGCTTATCCCTTTCACGGCATCGGCATTGGCCGATGCAAACATCATGAAGAGTAAGATTCCGTCTACATTTTCATCATCCATAACCGCTCTTATAATTTCCTCAATGGCCGATGAATCATACCAGGCCGGCCCCATATCTACCGGGTTTGTCCTCAGGGCAAGAGGTGGCAGATGCTCATTAATCTTTTGCTGTGTCTTCTCGGTAAACTGGACAATTTTTAGTCCCTGGGCCTCACTGACGTCGCAGCCCGCCATTCCCGGTCCCGCCTGGCCGGACAGCACGGCGACTCCCGGCCCATCAGGAATAGGACAACCTGCAAGGGCCCTGGCCGAATCTAAAAGAGTCTCCGTATTATCAACGGCAAGTATCCTTGCCTGACTGAAAGACCCCATGTAGATCTCATGCCTGCCAGCCATGGATCCGGTATGGGATCGGGATGCCTGATCGCTCTTCGCCGAGCTACCCGTCTTGTTAATGATGATCGGTTTTTTGCTATTTTGTTTCTTTATTGTCTCCAGAAGTTTCCCGGGATCATCTATCCCTTCCATATAAAGCATGATTACCCTGGTATCAGAATCATCCATCAGGCAATCCACCATCTGGGCGAAATCCACGTTCAAGCGGTTACCAAGGCCAATGATCTTGCTGAAACCCACATCCATCCTCATGGCAAGAAACCCAAGAAGGTGGGATATCCCCCCACTCTGGCTGATAAGGGCAATTGATCCCTTTCTTAATAGAGAAAACTCTGGTGTGAAGGATGCGTTGAGATTTGCCTGGAGGTTTATCATACCAAAGGTGTTGGGACCGATTACCGGTATCCCCGCTTCATTGGCAATACCGGCGATCTCTTCATGAAGTCGTGTGCCCGCAGGATCATCAATTTCTTTGAACCCTGCCGTGATCAAGACAATGCCTTTAATCCCTTTGGCCGCACATTCCCGGAATATCTCAGGCACCAGTTTTGCCGGCAGCGCCACTATGGCCAGATCGATTTGCCCATCACAATCGGTAATCGAAGGAAACGCTTTTAGCCCCATAATTTCACCAGAACCTGGATTTACCGGAATAATTCTGCCTGCAAATCCTCCCTTAGTCAGGCTTTTCATGACATGAAAGCCTAATTTCCCGGGATTATCCGAAGCCCCGATAACAGCTACAGATTCAGGAGCAAACAGGGCTTTCATATTTTCTACTTTTTTGTTCATGCAATGTTCTCCTTCTTTTAATACGCAGTCCATACTCCGCAACTGCTTTATCTAAAATTCTGCTGTTTCCAGCTTGTTTACCACCCGCTCGAAGACTTCCTTCTCTTCCTGGGACAGAAGTGAGAGAAACATGCCGTTGTTGTCGTGATAGAGTTCAGTTAGCTCCTCCCTCAAGCTTTCTGCCTTTGCTGTCAAGTGGATCCTTATTGCCCGCCGGTCATCAGAGTCAGCCTTACGCCAAGTGAATCCATCTCTTTCAAGTCGGTCTAGCAGGCCGGTAAGTGTTGCTTTATCCAGCGCGACCTTCTGAGCCAGGGCGCTGATAGGAATCCCATCTTCTTCGTAGAGGGCAGTGAGCAGAAAAAACTGAGTGGGGGTCAGACCATACCGAATAAGCCTCTCCCTGGTAGTTCTTGACATCTTTCGGGCTACCTTTCCCACCAAAAAACATAGGCAATCTTTAAAAGGCATAATTTTTCCCCTATATATGTTTGCAGGAGTAAATTAAGCATCCATAAAGTATTTATGCAAATAATATTTGTGCTAAATGCATCTTTTTGGTATATATGTCAATAAAAATAGCTACCAAAGATTTAGAAAAGGTTTAGCGATGAAGAAAGGTGAATATCCATATGAAGGAATGCAAGTGGTTTCCGGTATGTCCAATGAAGAAATTTTTTGAGGAAGGTAAATTACCGAAAAAATGGATCACAGAGTATTGTATGGGAGATTGGGAGTCCTGTAAAAGGTATTACATGGAAGAGAAGGGTATATCACACCCAGACTGGATGTTACCAGACGGAACAATTGATGAAAAATTACACAATTCTTATAAAGAAATGATAGGATGAGGTATGTTCGAATTGTTAACAAAGTGCAAACGAATACAGCTATGAATGGATTAAGCAGGAAATAAAATAATGGGATGGGATATTTTTCGAGTCAAAAAGAAAAGAGATGAACCAGATGATGATATTCAGATCGCTATAAAGGCAATTGAAAAATTTGCACCCAAGAAATACCTGCAGGAAAGGGAAATGTATTATTATCATTATAGACAGATGAGCAAATACCTCAAACCATTGCTCGCTTTACTCGTCTACGTCTCACATACAGATAAAAAAAGGAAAAATGAAGAGGTATTCATTCAAGGTCTTTTTAGTAAACTCAAAGATTTCTATGATGTAAATGATCAATTATCAATAAAAGAAGCCACACAAGACTACAGTCTCAAAATTAAATTGCGTAAACTTTTAAAAATATTCTATGATGATACGTCATTAACTGGGACAGATATCGAGGGCTATCTAAAAAAGATACCAGATAACTAACTTGATAGTATAGAGACTATGATAGATTTTAGGTTGTAAGGAAGTCCCTCAAGGGTTAATAAACCAGAAGATACAAACATTTAAAAAGGAGGAACTTCCTATGGCAATCAGAGTAAAAAGAAACAAAGTCAAATTACCACCGTCAGAGGCGGTGGCTTGATTAAAGAAGAACTGGAACTGACCTTTTCTATTTACAACACTTCCTGGGAGAATAACTGGGGATTTATCCCCATGACCAGAGAAGAGTTTTTACACATTGCAAAGGACTTCACGTAGATAGCCGATCCCTCCCTTATTTTAATCCTTACGGTGAATGGAAGGCCCATTGGCTTCTCCATTGCGCTTCCGGATCTGAACGTTGCCTTCAAGCAAATGAACGGCAGAATGTTGCCATC
>QMLT01000203.1 GCA_003646875.1 Deltaproteobacteria bacterium | reverse complement strand
TGGGTTATAAAAATGTGAAAAGCATGGATGGGGGCTGGAAGGCCTGGGCAAAAGCAGGCTATCCAGTTGAATAAACGAACTGATTATTTAATTTATAAGGCAGTCAGCCACAGGCTGGCTGCCCTTATTTTTTTTTACTTTTAAATCTTTTGCAAAAATGCAATAGTTTTTTATTTGCATCTTTTCTCTAATAAGTAGTTAATTTAATTCATAAAGTAAAATCTAGAGTTTAGCTCTATTGCAATTCTACAATAAATAATCCTCTTCTAATCATTTCTCTCTCGATTTATCCTGTTGAAATTATTATAGAATCCAAGATTTTAGCGATTTCCATATTCTTGGCATTTAAATTGCTAATATTAAATATCGTTAACATAGTCATAGCAAGAGCAAAGAGATTAAGTGGAAATTAAAGTAAATGGCAAATATTTTCAACCATTAACTACCAGTTTTTACGCATCAAGAAAGGAGGTTAACGTATGAAGATTAATAGACGACAATTTTTAAAGCTCTCTGCGGGAACTGCCGCAGGTGTGATGGCCCTTGGTTTGGGCATGGATTTGAAACCAGTCAAATCCTATGCCCAGACCTTAAAGATCAGGTATGCAAAAGAGACCACCACAATCTGCCCATATTGTGCAGTGGGCTGCGGAATCATTCTTCACACCAGCAAAGGCGCAAGTGGTAAGGTTATCAATACAGAGGGTGATCCAGATCATCCCATAAATGAAGGCGCTCTCTGTTCCAAGGGTGCTGCACTCAGTCAATTAGTTAACAATAAAAACAGATTGATAACTCCCCTTTACCGTAAACCATACAGCGCTGAATGGCAGAAGGTTTCTTGGGATTGGGCGCTTTATAAGATCGCATTAAATATAAAGCATACCAGGGATGAAACGTTTTCTTATAAAAACAGTAAAGGGCAGGTGGTGAATCGGACAGAATCAATAGCTCACATTGGGAGCGCTGCTCTCGACAATGAGGAGTGCTGGGCAATACAGGCTATGATGAGGGCTATGGGGCTTGTCTATATTGAGCACCAGGCCCGTATCTGACACAGCGCCACTGTTGCGGCTCTGGCAGAGTCGTTCGGACGCGGCGCAATGACCAATCACTGGATAGACATTCGAAACAGTGACTGCATTTTGATTATGGGCTCAAATGCAGCAGAGAATCATCCCATATCATTCAAATGGGTGACCGAGGCCATGAAGAAGGGAGGTAAGCTGATAAGCGTTGATCCACGATTTACAAGGACATCATCAAAGGCGGATTTTTATACAGCATTGAGGTCGGGCACTGATATAGCTTTCTTAGGCGGGATGATCAAATACATTATTGAAAACAACAAGTATTTCAAGGAATATGTCGCAGAATACACCAATGCGGCCTTTATTGTGGGCGATAAATATAGCTTTAAGGATGGCCTTTTTGCAGGCTACGATCCCAAGTCCCACACGTACAACAAAAGCATGTGGGCATTTGAAAAGGATGTAAAGGGCAATCCGAGAAAAGATAGGACGCTTCAAGATCCACGCTGTGTATTTCAGCTATTGAAGAAACACTTTAGCAGATACGACCTGGATACGGTATCTGCAATTACCGGGACATCCAAAAAGGATCTCGTAAAGGTTTATGAGATATACTCGGCAACGGGGAAAAAGGGCAAGGCCGGGACCATTATGTATGCGATGGGATGGACGCAGCATACTGTAGGTGTCCAGAACATACGAACTATGGCCATTATACAATTATTGTTGGGGAATATGGGCGTGGCCGGAGGAGGTGTCAATGCACTGAGAGGAGAATCTAATGTTCAGGGCTCTACTGATCACTGTATTCTCTATCACATCTGGCCGGGGTATCTGAAAACCCCTAAGGCATCTCAAGCGAGCCTCTCCGATTACAATACCAAATATACTCCTAAGACAAATGATCCCTTAAGCGCAAATTGGTGGGGGAATTACCCGAAATACTCAGTGAGTCTGCTCAAGTCTTTTTTTGGTAGAAAGGCTACAAATGCGAATGACTTTGGCTACAACTGGCTTCCTAAGCTGGATGATGGCAAGGCCTATTCGTGGCTTGATATCTTTGATGAGATGTATAAGGGGAATTTTAAAGGCTTCTTTGCCTGGGGACAGAACCCGGCAGGTTCAGGGGCCAATTCAAACAAAACCAGGCAGGCCTTAGCTAAATTGGATTGGCTGGTTAATGTGAATATTTTTGATAATGAGACAGGCTCGTTCTGGAAAGGCCCGGGTATGGACCCAAAGCAGATCAAGACCGAGGTCTTTATGCTGCCATGTGCGGTATCTGTTGAAAAAGAGGGATCCATTACCAACAGCGGTCGCTGGATGCAGTGGCGTTATAAGGCTACTGAACCACGAGGGGATTCCAGACCGGATGGAGATATCATGACAGACCTCTTCAAGAAGGTCAGATACCTCTATCGCAGAGACCAAAATGCAGTTTTTCCGGAGCCTATCCTCAACCTGAAATGGAACTACACTACGAACAGAAGATTTGATGCACATAAGATGGCAAAAGAAATAAATGGGTATTTTCTAAGAGATATCACTGTTAAGGGTAAGTCATTCAAGAAGGGAGATCTGGTCCCCAGCTTTGCCTATTTGCAGGCAGACGGCTCTACGAGTAGCGCTAATTGGCTTTATTGCAATTCATATACCAATAAGGGAAATATGGCAGCCAGAAGAACGAGAGAGAAATCAGGCATTGGCCTTAACCTTGATTGGGCCTGGTGCTGGCCTGTAAATCGGCGCATTATCTACAATAGGGCATCGGTAGATAAATATGGAAATCCCTGGGATAAGGAACATCCTGTTATCAGATGGAACGGTTCAAAGTGGGTTGGCGATGTCCCTGATGGTGGCTGGCCACCCATGCTCAAACCGGATGGCGCTCCGAATCCCAAGACAAAGTATCCCTTTATTATGAAACCGGAAGGTCACGCCCACATCTTTGGGCCGGGCAGAGTTGATGGTCCTTTTCCGGAGCACTATGAGCCTCTCGAATGTCCTGTGGAGAAGAACTTGTTCTCCAGTCAGCTTATCAATCCGGTTGCACCCATCTACAAGACCGACATGGATGCTTACCGAACGTGCGATCCCAGGTACCCCATTGTGTGCTCAACCTACAGGGTCAGCGAACACTGGCAGAGCGGTGTTATGACCAGATGGCAACCATGGCTGGTAGAGGCCCAACCCCAGCTCTTTGTGGAGATGAGCCCGGAGCTTGCCATGTTAAGGGGTATAAAGAACGGAGAAAAGGTGATTGTGGAATCAGTTAGGGGAAAGGTAAAGGCTGTAGCTCTTGTTACCAAACGCTTCAGACCTTTTACAATACAGGGCGCCGTGGTTCATCAGGTAGGGCTGCCATGGCATTTCGGATGGCTCCATCCAAAGGATGGCGGTGATGCTGCTAATCTGCTCACGCCATCAACAGGTGACCCAAATACCAGGATTCCTGAAACAAAGGCATTTATGGTCAACGTCAAGAAGATATAAGGAGGTGATCTGATGGAAGGGAAGGCATTTTTTATTGATACTACGTTATGTACCGGATGCAGGGGTTGTCAGATTGCCTGTAAGCAATGGAATCAACTCCCTGCTACCAAGACCGAGAACTGGGGAAGTTTTCAGAATCCCAAAGATCTTTCATTTTATACATATAAACTGGTACGGTTTTCTGAAGATATAGGAGACGATGGCAAACCTGTCTGGTATTTTTTCCCGGATCAGTGCAGGCATTGTGTTGATCCACCCTGTAAAGAGATACCTGAAGACCCGAACGCTATCATTGTTGATCAGCTTACCGGCGCGGTTCTTTATACTGATAAACTAAGAAAAGTGAACAGCGAAGATGTGCGGGACGCCTGTCCATATAATATACCCAGGGCTCAGCCAGGAACTGGGTATATGGCCAAGTGTACAATGTGTGTTGATCGAGTCCACAATGGGCTTTTGCCGGCCTGTGTAAAGACATGCCCGTCAGGGGCAATGAATTTTGGGGATCGGGATAAGATGGTTTCCCTGGCCAATAAACGTCTGGCCGAGGTGAAGGGAAAGTTCCCAAAGGCAACATTGTCCGGCATTGAAGATACCAGGGTCTTCTATCTCCTTGCAGATGAGCCTGCCAGGTATCATGAATATGCTCAAGCTACAATAATACCAGGAGGGATAGATAGAAAGACGGCCCTCAAGCGGATTGCCAGGCCCTTAAAAGAATTATCAAGGGAATGGCAATTGCTTCATAAATTGGCAAGCTAAGAGAAACCCCCCTAACAGAAAGGG
>QMLT01000202.1 GCA_003646875.1 Deltaproteobacteria bacterium | reverse complement strand
CCTGCTTCCTTAATGCTCCTAATACCAAGTTGGATTCAAACAGCTACTATTAATAGACGTCATTGCGAACGCAGTTGAATCAATCTCAATAAAATAGATTGCCACGTCGCTTCGCTCCTCGCAATGACATGATTGCAACCTGGTATAAGGCGTATGAAGACGCCAGAGGCACATAAAAATTTTAAGCAGACACCCTAACCCCTGCTTGAGGAATTGAGACGGTTATGATACAAGACACTCAGAAATATAACTAATTGGATAATAATAGTTTAGGTATTTTGAGGCAGAGGAGTAGATGATGAGTAAAGTTGATCATTTTTTAGAGCGTTTTTTTTACCCGAGCTCGGTTGCTATTGTTGGGGCCACCAATAATCCTTTTAAGATGAATTTTCGCCTGAATCAGAACCTGGTGGATCTTAATTTCCAGGGTAAAATTTATCCAGTTAATCCTCGTGAGGAAAAGATATCAGGGATAAAGGCCTATGCGACATTACAAGATATACCGGAGGGAATAGACCTCGTAGTTATTGCAGTTCCAGCGCCAAAGGCCCTGGATATTGTAAAGGACTGCGATAAAAAAGGAGTAAAACAGCTTGTTATAGTGACAGGCGGATTTTCAGAGGGAGGAGAGCAGGGGCAAAAACTTCATAAGGAAATTGGCACATTTGTCAAAGAAAAGGATATGAGAAGCATTGGACCGAATACCTTAGGCCCCATCAATACATCCAATAATCTGGCGATTAGCTTTAATCCTATAAAAGAAATGAGGCGGGGGGGCATCTCTTTTGCCTTTCAGTCTGGGTTTTATGATCCCAAAATAAACTGGCTATTTTCCCATCTGGGCATAAACAAGATAGTTGATCTGGGAAACAAGATGGACGTAAATGAGGTAGATGTCCTGGAGTATTTTTTCCAGGATCCTGGCACAAAAGTTATAGCCATGCACATAGAAAGCCTGCACGGAAACGGAAGAGATTTTTTTAACCTGCTTAAAAAGGGTTCTGTAAAAAAGCCGACTATAATCCTGAAATCTGGAAGAACCCCTGCCGGATCTCTGGCAGCGGCATCTCACACAGGCGCAATCGCAAGAGAAAATGATGTTATTTTTGATAGCATGATAAGGCAGACAGCGGCTATCAGGGCTGCGAATATCGAGGAGTTTTTTGACCTGGCAAAGGCATTTGAGTTTCTTAAGCTACCTAAAGGAAATAGGCTATCCATCATTACGCT
Organism: Deltaproteobacteria bacterium; assembly: GCA_003646875.1. GTDB lineage: Bacteria > Desulfobacterota > DSM-4660 > Desulfatiglandales > B25-G16 > B33-G16. The sequence goes on along the minus strand of QMLT01000202.1, from coordinate 3,091 downwards.
ATCAGGCGGAGAGGGAGTTATGGCTACAGATACATGCAATTTGAATGGCCTTGCAATGGCTCAGATGGGAGATCATACCTATCAGAGTCTGAAAAGTATTTTTCCTCCATGGGAAATTCCTTTAAACCCGATTGATGGGGGTGTCTGCCTGGAGTTCACACTTTCTGATATATTGAGAGTTTTTAATGCTCTGATTGCCATACCGGAAGATGAGAATGTGGATTGTATAGTTATGCAGATGCCTCCGGATTTCCTTAATCTATTACATAAAAATGAAAATTCCTCTGCTAAAGCGCCTTATTCTTTAAATGAACAATTCACACAGGCCCTCTTAAACATGCAAAGGGCTGGAAAGCCATTTGCTCTGTGGCGTACCTCGATGGATAGAAATGAAGATGAATTGATTGAGAGACTTGAGTCCAATTACCTTCCGGTATTTCCATCCTCGGAAAGGGCAATAAAGGCCCTGTCAGCTCTGTATAGATACAAGTCATTTTGCATGAGGGAAACGGCTGAAGGTTTTTCTGAAGCAAAAAGAGATAGAAATTTTATGAAAAAGGAGGAATAAATCATGCCAAAAAAAGTAGGTATTGTGGGTGCAAGTGTTACACCTTTTAAGGGAACATGGAGAGAGAAGACCTATTATGAGTTAGCGCAGATGGCAACACGGGAGGCGGTGAAGGACGCAAATATCCCTATTCAGGATGTCGACGCGGCATTCTATGCGATCTATAACGACATCTTTGAGCGGACGGCCATTCCTGAGCATGCCATACACGGGCTTTTGGGCATGCAAAATAAATTCGGCATGAGGATTACAAATGGAGGCGCAACCGGCGCCTACACTATGTCAGCGGCCCATGCATACCTTGCGGCTGGAAGGTTTAAGACCGCCTTGGTATTGGGTGTGGAAAAGGCGACCGATTGCTTTGATTTTTCATCTATGTCTGCCACACCGGAGGTGATCAAAACAATAGGCTGGTCCGGGGATAGTTTTTTTGAACAGGGCATTGGCTGGACTGCCTCTGACAGCTATGCCGAGGTGGTCCTGGCCTATTTAGATGAGCACCCTGAAGACCTCAAACCGGAAATAACAGCCCAGATATCTGCCCAGTTAAGCCAGCAGGTTAGAAGCAATGACTATGCCCAGAGACAGTTTGACCAGGTAACACCTGAGGAGGTTATGAACTCACGCCTTGTGGTTTATCCATTCAAGGAGCTTGAGATCTGCGTGTATAGTGAAGGGGCAGCGGCCCTTCTTATGGCTGAAGAAGAGACGGCAAAGGCGATCTCCAGAAATAATGGCACCCCTGTTATCTGGATAACCGGCGTAGGAGAGGCCAATGAACATTCATTTGCCGGTAAAAACCAAAAGGATATGTCTAGAATCATGTCTGATTATTATGCATCCCACCGGGCCTATGAGATGGCAGGCATTAAAGATCCTGCGAAGGCAATAAATATCGTTGAGCTCCATGATGCCTTTGTGCATCAATTAGAGATTAGCATGGCTGAGTTTGGTTTGGTTCCTTTGGGCAAGGCCGATTCATTAATAGAAGACGGGCTTATGACGCCAGGGGGGAAATATGTAGTCAATCCCTGCGGTGGTTTGATCTACTGTGGTCATCCTGTTGGCGCAAGCAATATCATGTCTGCCTGGTCAGCCAGAAATGAGCTGATAAAGAGGGGGCTTAAAACAGCGCTGGTTCATGGAACTGGCAGCACCGTTGCCCAGTATACGGCATGCTTGATATTTGAACATGGATAAGGGTAATGAATTTGCTAAAGGAATATGAAAAAAATGAGCCAACCGTGAAACTGACAACCTGAGTTACAGCAATAAAGACTATAAAACGGAGATAAAAAGATGATTAAAAAGAAAAAAGTCATTGATGAGATATATATACCAGATGTGGGGTCACAGGTAGAGACAATCGATGGTAAGGAATATCTGATCACAAACGATGCGATGTATACCTTTTTTAGGAGGACAAAGGGGGAATTTTCAGGATTTTTCCTTGCGCTTAAAAATGAAAAGAGACTCTTAGGATGTAGATGCACAAAATGCGGGATAGTCAGGGTACCGCCCTTTTTAACGCATTGTCCTGATTGTAACTTTGCACCTACAGAGATGATAGAGGTGGAGCAGGTGGGGATTATGAACAGCACTCCCCCAATTACCTACTTTGCCACATCCCTTTTTCAGCATATGGCCCCCTATGGAAGAGGGAGGGTTATATTCAAAGGCGCAGACACGGCCATGAGTATAAATCTCTATACCACAACCGGTATCCTTGTACCTGGCATAATAAAGAAAGGAACAGAGGTAAAGCTTATCTTCAGGGACGAACGGATTGGTGAGATGACTGATGTTTTCTGTGTCCCTACAGCAGAGCTTACCCATGCGCAGATAAACAAAAAAGGCCTGCAGGAATCAGAGATTGATTGGGAAAGACCTCAAGAGCCATCTTTGCCTCCTGCCTCTGAGGAGGATAGTAATCAATACAGAAAGGCCCTGGATAAGATGAAAGACCTTATTCAGGATATGAACAGAAATGAGTCTGCGCGGAAGGCCATAGCTGGCTGGAAGCGGGATATTCAGGTTAAAGCAAGAGGCGGACAGTTTGCAATCAGAATTGATGACGGAGATATAAGGCTTAGCGAGTCAGCATTATCATCTCCTGATTTTATAATGGTCTGCGATGACATAAATACCCTTCTTGACGGTCTGGCCTATAGGGGCGCTATCACTGATTCGGTAATCAATAAGAAGATCTGGATCAGTAAAAATATGGAGTTTAATACGATTTTCAAGTTGGACAGGATGGCAAGATTCATGGTGAGGTCAAAGAAGGCATAACCTAAAGAGAAGATTAAAAAGGATTACATTTAAATGATTTTTAAAAGTTGGTCTGGGCACTGTTCATAGCTCTTTTAATATAGAAGATACAGAATTTGCTAGAAAATGGAGAGGTATTATTAACTTACTTTATTTATTTTTCACGTATCAATCCATGAAAAGCATTTTTTATTAATTAATAAACATTATCTATAAGGGAAAAAATAGAGGTAGGCCTACCTTATTTAAGTG
>QMLT01000201.1 GCA_003646875.1 Deltaproteobacteria bacterium | reverse complement strand
GGATTTTGTTTTGGATCCTTTTTATGATGATCAACAAGCAACAATAACAGAAGCATTGCATATAGCAGTAAAGGCCATAGAATCATTTGTATTATATGGAGTAGAGGCGGCAATGAATACGTTCAATTCTTTGACAACCAGGAAAAAGTTACGGAAAAAGGAGGTAAAAAGATAATGCAGAAGTTAACTGTGTATGCACCTTATTTAGGAATCTTGTGTCTAATAATTACACATCTAATGTTTAATGTTTTTATGCCAAAAGGCAACTTTATAATATGATAAGGGGACTGAAATGAAGAAACTATAATGTCATGGGTGGCCGTAAAAGCAATACGACGTTCTGATCTTTGCTTTAAGGCAGAGCTAGTTGGAGGTGAAGCTGGAAGTTTATAACAGAACCATCGAAATTAGATAACTAAGATAATGAAAATCTTATATTGTATTGGAGGTCAATTATGGATTACGCATGGTTTATCCCGTTTTGTGTTGGAATTGTTGCACTCCTCTTTGCTGGTTTCCTGATTCGGTATGTTTTAGCGCAAAATGAGGGTTCTGACAAGATAAGAGAGATTTCAAAGGCCATTCAGGAGGGGGCAATAGCTTTTATTGGTAGGGAATACAAAGCACTCACGGTTGTGATGGTGATAATTGCCATTATTCTGGCTATCCTGGGCAAGCCTGTAATTAATGCAGGGCTTGGGTGGGAATTAGCGGTAGCATTGCTTTTTGGCGCTTTTTGCTCTGCCTCTGCGGGTTTCTTAGGCTTGACCATGGCAACCAGATCTAATGGAAGGACAGCCCATGCAGCTCAGAAGAGTTTAAATGACGGCCTTCGTATCGCATTCCGAGGCGGGGCCATAATGGGAATGTGTGTTGTTGGCATCGGCGTAATTGGGTTGAGTATCCTTTACTTTGTCTTTCATGGGTATCCAGCTGCCAGGTTTCTGCAGATTATCCCAGCTTATGGATTTGGCGCTTCAGGAGTGGCGATATTTGCCCGCGTAGGTGGAGGAATCTTTACAAAGGCGGCAGATACAGGAGCCGACTTAGTTGGCAAAGTAGAGAAGGGGATTCCTGAGGATGACCCCAGAAATGCTGCTGCTATTGCTGACTTTGTTGGTGACAATGTTGGAGATGTGTGTGGCATGGGAGCTGATCTTTTCGAGTCTTATGTTGATTCCATCATTGCTACCATAACATTGGGTGTCATAGGAGTAAGCGTAGGACTGATGGCCAAAGAATCCACGGCATGGCTGCTTCCGATGTTGGTGGCAGCGATAGGAATTATTGCCTCAATCATTGGCTGCCTCTTAGTAAGAGTTGGCGAGAAGCTGGAAATGGGAGCCCTGCTTAATGCCTTACGCCGAGGAACCTTTTCCGCATCAATTCTCGCAGCAATTGGCTCTGCCTTGTTAGTATGGATACTCGATGTAAGCTGGGGAGTGTTCTGGTCAATATTTGTGGGTTTAGTTGCTGGTGTGTTAATTGGTGAAAGCACTAATTATTTTACCTCTTATGCCTATTCCCCGACAAGAAAAATTTCCAAAGCATCTCAAACAGGCGCAGGCACAAATATAGTTTCCGGATTTTCTAACGGGCTTATGAGCACAATGCCTCCAGTTATTCTGGTAGCTATTGCAATTATCCTTGCCTTTAAGTTTGCTAATTTTTATGGGGTGGCAATTGCTGGCATCGGCATGCTTTCTACATTAGGAATAAGCCTGGCAACCGATGCCTATGGGCCAGTAGCTGACAATTCAGGAGGAATTGTTGAGATGAGTGGGCTTGGCCCTGAAATCAGGGAGAGAACGGATGCCCTTGATTCTCTGGGAAATACTACAGCGGCAACAGGCAAGGGCTTTGCCATTGGAGCGGCAGCGCTTACCTCTCTTGCCTTGATGCTGTCTTATGCTCAAGCGGTAGGAGTTAGGACAATAGATTTGCTGGACTTTCGTATGATAGCTGGCTTGTTTCTCGGTGCTATGTTACCCGCTATATTCTGTGCTCAGACCATGGGTGCTGTCGGAAAAACCGCCTTTGTAATTATCGAGGAGGTTCGGCGGCAGTTCCGTGAAATAAAAGGTCTGATGGAAGGAACCGCAAGACCGGAGTATAACAAGTGTGTTGATATATGCACCAGGGCAGCATTAAAGCAGATGCTTGGGCCCGGCATAATGACAATACTTACTCCTATTGTGATAGGGATCATACTTGGTCCAATAGGTCTCGGTGGTTTCCTTGCCGGAGCCATTGCCAGCGGTTTTATCTTTGCAATAACTATGGCTAATGCTGGTGGCTCTTGGGACAACGCCAAGAAGTTTATAGAGACTGGGAAGCTTGGAGGAAAGGGCTCTGATGCTCATAAAGCAGCCGTTGTTGGCGATACAGTTGGTGACCCTATGAAAGACACTTCAGGGCCTTCGCTGAATATCATGATAAAGTTGATGTCCATAATAGCTCTGGTCATTGCGCCAGCTCTGCTGGGCTTTGCGGGGTTAATTCATTAGGCGGCCTTTGCCAAAAAATAAAGTGTTAGAAATTTTTGTCCAGGCAGTATGTAATCATACATTAGTATGCTTTGTATGAACGCGCATGGCCTCTCGGACGCAACGAAGGATGAAAATAGTGTTGAGGGGTCAAATTGAGTATCGATAATTAAAGTATCAGGAGGTAAGAATGTTTAAGGTAGGCGATTTGGCCGTGTACCCAGCACACGGTGTTGGGGTTATTGAGAGGATTGAGAGTAGAGAAATTTCTGGTTGTCAGGAACATTTTTTCGTCATGAGAATACTTGAAAGTAATATGATTATTATGATTCCATCTTCAAACACTAAAAATGTTGGCCTAAGAGAATTAATAGACCAGACTGATGTATCAAAGGTTTTCTCTATCCTTAACAATCCGGATATGTACGTAGATGATAATCAGACCTGGAACAGGCGGTACAGGGATTACATGGATAAGATTAAAAGTGGCTCTGTCTTTGAGGTTGCGGAAGTCTATCGCGATTTGAGCGCAATAAAGCAGGATAAAGAGCTTTCCTTTGGGGAGAGAAAGATGTTGGATACAGCCCGAGGTCTGCTTGTGAAGGAAATCTCCCTCGCTAAAAACATGAAGGAGGAAGATGTGGAAAAAGATATTCAGTCGAATCTCTTTGTTCAAACTCAACAGGATAAAGGATAAAGCTTACGTTAGCAGAGAGTTGTGGTAAACAGTTGGGAGAAAACATTCATCTTTCGTCAACCGTCAAAGGAAATATACGCAAGGCTTGATAAGTTTCTCTCCGATAACAAGGACGTAAGTTTATCAAGGGCAAGGATTCAAAACCTTATAACGACTGGTGCGGTAACCGTTAATGGTGAAATAAAGAAACCTAGTTATCAACCGAAACCTGGCGACAGGATAAAGATTTCATTTTTACCCAAATCAGCCCCTTTAGAAGCACCTGAAAATGTAAAGTTTGACCTCCTGTACGAAGATAATTCAATCCTGGTAGTCAATAAACCTCCAGGCCTGGTGGTTCATCCTTCTGCTGGCCATTATACAGGAACTTTGGTCCATGGCCTTCTCTATAGATGTAGAAATCTTTCTTCTGGCGATCCGATAAGGCCGGGAATTGTTCATAGGCTCGATAAAGATACCTCAGGTGTGATGGTAGTAGCCAAAAGTGATAGAGCTCACGATTTTTTATCTTATCAATTCAAAAAAAGAAAGATAAAAAAAAGCTACCTTGCCATTGTCCATGGTAATGTGGAAAAAAAGGAGGGGATAATAGATTTACCTATCAGTAGACACCCAATAAAAAGAAAAGAGATGAGCGTGTCTCTTTTAAAAGGGAGGGCCGCCATAAGTGAGTGGGAGGTCATATCTGTATTTCCTCTTGGTTTTTCACTTTTAAGGATAAACCTCCATACTGGGAGAACTCACCAGATACGAGTTCATATGGCATATATGGGTTACCCAGTGGTAGGGGATATTGTATATGGATATGGGAAAAAATGGTGGAATCAAAAATCTTTGACAATGAAAAAAACACTTACTTTAATAAAAAGGCAGATGCTCCATGCAGAAATATTAGGGTTTGTTCATCCTGATTCATTAAAATACATAGAATTTGAGGCCCCTCTTCCAACAGATATGGATTGTCTTTTAAAATGGCTCAATAAGAATCAAATGGCATAAATGCTATAACATGTAAAATCCGTAACTTCTCAATAAGTTGGGGTATCTGTCGGGCAATAAGGCACAACAAGGCCTGCATAAAGTCAGGGAGCATACAGGTATGTCTTTTTTTGCTCCATGCCCTTAATAAATAGGGGGCATCAGCGTGCCCCCAT
>QMLT01000200.1 GCA_003646875.1 Deltaproteobacteria bacterium | reverse complement strand
TAATTGAACGTCTATAAAAACTGATATTTCCCCTCCCCTCGTAGGAGGGGACAAAGGGGAGGGGGAGTGTTTTTGCAGTTTGTAAATTTCTGTTACTTATTTGCGCATGGTCGCGGGGATAAATTCCAGGAAAGGCCACCTTAGCTATATTCTTTGGACTTAGCCTATATTTGGCAAGAAGTCCTGAGATGGCCTCAGGGATAAATTTTCTATAACCTTCCTCTCTTCCAAACCTGTCCTCCCAGGCCCGATCAGTTTTATCATTTTCTGTTTTCCAATGATCAGGGAAATCATAGGAAACACTGTAGGATCCCTCCAATTTGGCAATTATTCCATCACTGCCTAACAACAAAGACGCTGCGCCATCACTAAAACTTATCTCTTGAGAGCTACCTGGTTTGCCCACTCTGACATCCGATGGACATAAGAGTAGGTTATTTGCTGTGCCTGCGCTAATACAATCGCTTGCGGCAATTAATGCAGATGTGCCAGTGCTCGTGGAGTCAGTAAAATCAGCCGTTCTGATGTTACTTTTAAGTTCTAAGGCAGTCCCTATAATATTAGCGCACCCTCTTTCCCTGAATGGTGATGTGGTTGAAGCAAAGCATACAGCGCCACTATAATCCCTGTCATAGCCCTCCAAACAATTCATGGCAGAGGCAACAGCCATGGTTACGCTGTCTTCATCAAAGTTGGCTACACACTTTTCCCCCTTCATATAGGCGGCCTGATGGAGCCAGCCCATAGACTTAAAAATAATATCCCTATTTATTCTATTCAAAGGGAGATAGCCACCATAAGAGACAATACCTGTCATTCTAATTGATCTCCTCCTTTGGGATGACCTTTGTTATCTTGCCATGATGAGAATTTCAATCTTTTCCCTGATAAATCATTATAATATGAACTGGTTACATAAACTTTAATAAGGTTTAAAAAAGCGTATTCTTCTATATTATGAAAACCCCACCTTCGCTAAATATTGATGGTCTCCTTAAGGTCTTGCGAAAACATAATTCAGCTGACCACCCGGCAGGTTATTGAACTCGGTCTTCAGCTTCATTCCCACACTTAAAGCTTCATAGGGTATTTCCTGTGATATTCTACCAAAGACCTTGTAGTCACCATAATCAAGGAGGGCTATAGTGTAAGGAAGATCATCCTCAAATCCCACCGGTGCGTACTTCAGCTCACTAAAACTTAACAGTGTTCCAGTCCCTGTTATCTCAAACCATTCCATATTACTATTTAAACACTTAGCACAATCTGATCTTGGGGGAAAGTAAACAGCTCCGCATTCCTTACATTTAGTACCCATTACTTTGCCTTCCTCAAGGTAGTTTATAAAATCGTTCGTCTTGGTAATAGCTGTAAAGCTAATTGTGCCAAATTTTTTAAATCTATCATCTACTTCCTTTCTTGCCATTTTTCACCTCCCCAGTATTGTTACATTTCCATACAGACCGACACCCCCAATATTATGGACAAGGCCAATCTCTGGATCTTTAACCTGCATTTCTCCGGCCTCTCCCCTGAGTTGAAGCGTTATTGTCCTGATCTGTGATCCCCCTGTCGCCCCAATTGGGTGCCCTTTTGACAGAAGTCCTCCATCGACATTAACAGGGATACTCCCCTCTTTATAAGTCTCCTTAGATGTAATCAGATCCTTGCCCTCGCCTGGCTTTGCAAATCCTAAGTTCTCGTATGCCATCATCTCTGCAATAGTGAAGCAGTCATGCACTTCAGCAACATCAATATCTTTTGGAGTAACCCCGGCCATCTCATATGCCTGTTTCCCCGCCTCAATGCCTACACTTAAACCAGTCAAAAGATCCCTTCCTGCCATATTAACCGCCTCAGATGCTGCTCCAAGGCCCAGTATCCAAACAGGCTTATCACATAGAGCTCTGGCCTTTTCCTCATTAGCTACAATGATGCAGGAGCTGCCGTCTGCATTGGCACAGCAATCTCCAACCCTTAAAGGCTTCGCAACAGTAGCAGATATATTACTTTCTGGATCCGTAAACATCTCCATGGTTACAGGTTTTCTGTAGACAGCCTTCTCATTTATTTGACCATACGTGGCTGCCTTAACCCTTATTTTAGCGAGATCTTCACCTGTTGTTCCATATTTAGCCATATGTGCCTGGGCATACATGGCATAATAGGCTGGCATCATAGTACCAAATGGAGATTCCCACTGAATGTCTGCCCCTCTTCCCATTCTTTCCTGGGATTCGCTGGATGATATTTCTGACATCTTTTGAAAACCAACAATAGCAATAATATCATGCAATCCTGATTTAATCATTGAATAGGCTACCCTTAAGCCCATACTGCTTGAAGAGCAGACGGATTCAATATAAAATGTGGGTTGAGGAATAAGCCCAAGATACTCAGCGATCACCCCAGCAGGAGATCTTTGCTTATCGTACTCAGGGGCAGATGCAATTATAGAGGCATTAATATCTTTTATTTCTATCTTTGCATCCTTCATTGCCTCTTTAAAGCCTTCAAAGGCAAGTTCCCTGATTGAACCTGGATACCCTCTTACAAAATTACTTTGTCCAACACCAATAATTCCAACCTTCCCCATAATCATTCCTCCTGTTTAAACTATACTATTTTTCTACTTTTCGTCACTATTCAGCCACCAAGACCCAAAGACACAAAGAGAAGATAAATAGAAATTTAATAACGGAGTTTTCTCATTAATTTCAATCCGCCACCCATTAAAAAGGCAATTATAAAGAATAATTATATAATCTTGGTGTCTTGGTGCCTTTGTGACAAGATACCTAAGTGGTTACACTTTTTCTAAGATCTTTATAGCTACATTATAACTACAATATAGTTATTCAAATTGTCAATATTAAACAGGAGGGGTATAGGCATTCCCCCTTAAATCTTGAGACGCTCTATTTGTTAAGCAAAAGATACACACTCAGGGCCATAACAGTCTGGCCATGATTAATCTCCCCAACCCTGATCATTTCCGGAATCCTTTGGAGCTCAACTAAACATACCTCAATATCCTCTGCCGGATCAAGGTTAGGTTCAGCTACCTTTGTTACCTGCCTTGCCAGATACGTTAGCCCCTTATTGTTTAGGACTGCAGGTTGGGGGTAAATGCGTGTTAACAAAATAAGGTTTTCCGCACGATATCCTGTCTCTTCTAAAAGTTCTCTTTTGGCAGTTTGATGGGGGCTGAGGTCGCTTTCATCTATCAATCCCCCAGGCAACTCCAAAAAAATTTGGCCACAACCATGCCTGTACTGCCTTACCATAACAATCTGATCATCAGGTGTAATGGGTATAATCTGCACCCAGCTTGGAAAATCAATAATATAAAAATCGTGCTCCCGGCCTGTCCTTGGAGAACGGCAGCGGTTTATTCTAATACGAAAAAGGCTCATGTCAGGGCCTTTAGTTGATTCAATTATCGGCCATGGCTTTATCATAGGGGAAGCGCCTAAAATTATAAGTGTCTAAAGTGCCCGCCCGCCTCGCAAGCGAGAGCGTTGCGGGCAGGCCTAAAATGAACTCAACAAACACAACAAACAACAACTGCTAAAAACTGACAGCTAACTGCTGAACGCTAACTGTTAATCAACTCCCAGATCAGAGAGAAGCTCTGATGATGTACTTACCTTAAGAAGAGGATAAAGAGCGGTCTTCGTATATAAATGAAGGGTTTCCTTGTGTGTTTCCTCAGATGCAGCCGCTGAACAGTCAGAGACGATAACGCTCCTAAAATCATAACAGATTGCATCAAGGGCTGTAGCGAGCACGCAAAAAGGTGTGGCTATACCAGCCACAGCGCATATAGTAACGTTTCTTTCCCGTAAGTACTTCGCTAATCCAGTCTGAAAAAAGGCAGAAAAACGTGGCTTGGGAAGCCAAAGGTCTTCAGGTTTTCTTTCAAGTTCATCGATAACCTGAGCGCCTTCTGTGCCTGCTAATGACTCTGGTTTCATCCTGGCGCTAAAAATAAAATCATCCACCTTAAAAGAGTCTGTAGCAAAAATAACAGGCCATCCATTTGTTCTGAATGACTTTGTAAGATCTTTTATAGGATCAATGATTGCTCTGGCATAGGGGGTTATCTTTAGATTACGTCGTGGATCAAAATAATCCTTGACCATATCTATAACCAAGATTGCTGGATTACTCTTTGTTATCATTCTAAATGTTTTCTCCTTATAAATGGATTTTTCCGCAAATGATGTGCCCTTTGTAGACCATTTTTTCCAAATTGACAACATCTTCTTTTTGGTGCTATACAAAATAAACATATCCATTCTGCATGTCTATATACTATCCTGTAATAAAAGGAGACACTGCCATGACACTAACAAGAGACAAAAGG
>QMLT01000199.1 GCA_003646875.1 Deltaproteobacteria bacterium | reverse complement strand
GCATTTATGATGGCAGGACTGCCCAGCTCAAGCTGAAGATGGCAGGCTTCCAGGTTGCTTTGGTACAACCTAAGGTGGTATCTGCTACGGATTTAACACCTAATGATACTGACACCTCAATCCCAAAGATAGAGGCATGCTATAACTTTAAAGCTGGCCCACTTGCACTAAAGGTCTTAGGCGCAATGAATACCCACGACGATGTGGTTATAACTGGCACGACTGAAAAAGAGTATAGCGTCGATTCCAACATATTTGGACTTATGGCCAAGTATGCTACCGGCCCATTTTCTATTGCTGCTGATATGTTTATAGCAACGAATCCTGGAAATTTTGGTTTGCTCCAGGATAATTCAGTGAAGAATGCGACTTTTAGTAATAACACTGTCAATGATTGCGATTCTACTGGCGCTTTGGTAGTCTTGGGATATAAGGCAAGTGATATGATTAAACTTGAGGCTGGCTATGGTATGGTCAGCTATGAGATTGAGCATGCTGGTGTAAAGGCAGAGACCGAGTTCAATACTTACTATATCCAGGCTACTATTACCCTGGCAAAAGGTGTTTTTCTCGTTCCTGAATATGGATCAGTCGATTATGGCGATAAAGAAGTGACTGGCCAACCTGATGCGAAGCAGGGTGATATTAGCTACTTTGGAGCCAAATGGCAGATTAACTTCTAAGACTTATATTTAGCCAGTCTTAGTAAAAAATACCCGGGGTTTTAATTTTAAGCCCCGGGTTTTTTGTATCATTTTTTTGTAGCTACTCAGCAAATGAGTTCGACGCTTCCTTTCGGCAATGAGCTCAAGGCCGAATGGCGCCTCAGGGTTATGTATGAAAGAAATATAGGCTGATATTTTAGATCTCTTTCATTACATTGGGTTTGTGATTGTTTTTATGGACAAGGAGGATGTTCAGGCCTTCGACAGGCTCAGGCCCCAATCTTGTCCAGGGGATATAAAGGAAATAAGAAAATCTTGCCCGCCACCTGCCCGCCATCGGCTGCGCTTCAGGCACTTACAGGCGGGTCAGCTGCGCTTCGGGCCCGCCCCTCCTGCCGAGCAGAGAGAGGCGGACGGGGTGGAACCTATGTCATCCTGGAGACAACCAACCGTGAACTGTGAACCTTGAACCTGACAACCTGAGTAATTACTATAAAAATAAAAAATAGGTGAAAATATGCATTCGGTAAAGGAACAGATGGCTAAGATTATTCAAGAACAGCCAGATGATTACTCTTATGCTGGGCTAAACTATGACAATTACCATGAAATATAGAACTGTGTGTGAGTAAAACCTTAGAAAAAATACAGGGACTTGCTGATGTCGGAGATATTCTGATTTCCGAACATGGATATGATGAGCTGTCAAATGACAATCTCACAGCCAGAGAAATCGTTGGTGGAGTTAAGAGTGCTGTATTGATCGAAGATTATCCAAATTATCCAAAGGGCGCTGCAGTTCTTGTTCTTCAGAAAGATAGTTCCGGCATCCTGTTCATGCGGTTTGGGGAATACCAAAAGGACATGATCGACCGGCAGTTTTAGTAACAGCTTACTATCCCGATCCGCAACGCTGGAATGACACTTTTACGGAGAGAAAACGATGACACGTCGAAAAAAAACCAAATATGTGCACGAAGGTAAATACATGGCTGAGGTCGAGGTGGAGCTGATTGTTCATGAAAATGAATGGTCACCATATCTCACTCTTGAAGATGCATACAAACTTGATGATGTACGAAATGCATTGAGGCGTGGTGATCTTACAACAGCCGCTAAAAATGCAGTGATTTATGAGTTGCATCCAATCACTATAGGAAGTGGAATCGCCCAACCAAGCGCTCCAGCGGACGCTCGTACCTCGCGCCGCTGAGCTCATCGATGAAATTCTCCGTGAACTTGCATTTGCTCGAATGATCGAACGTGGTCTTGAAGATTTTAAAGCGAATCGCACAATAAGTAATGATGAAATGAAACAAAGAATTAAAACATGGCGGAGATAAATTGGACAGTAGAAGCTGAACAATGGTTAAAGGATATCCACAATTATATCGCTCAAGATAAACCTGATGCTGCAATCCGAGTAGTTGAAGGTATCTATAAAAAAGCGCAATTACTTCGTCAATTCCCTGAAATAGGTTATAGATATGATATAGATCGTTACCTATTTTAGCTGATCAAGTAATAGAATCTCTTTAAGCCTTCTTTCGGTTTATAGATCCGGTATTTAAAGAATGGATGAAAAGTAAACTTATACCAACAGATTTGTAGGCTACAGATTTGTAGGGAAAGAGGTTACATGACAAAAGGAATTTAAGGAATTAAGCATGGAGTAATGATAGGAATTACCTTGACACTTGAAGCCTTTCCATTATAGCATATTTTAAAATAACCAAGGGGTTTTCATGAGCTTAGCCATTAAAGTCTACAAGGCCTTTAAAGACAATGAATCCAAGGCGAAGGTCTTATCTGAGGTAGTGGATGAGCTTGAAAAGAAGATCATCCCCATTGAACAGATCTCCACTAAAGGAGATCTTGAGGTAACTACTCTCACCCTGAAAAAAGACATCGAAGAAGTAAGGCTTACGCTGAAAAAGGACATCGAAGAAGTAAGGCTTACCTTGCAGAAGGAGATTGAAGAGGTAAGGCTTACGCTGAAAAAGGACATCGAAGAAGTAAGGCTTACCTTGCAGAAGGAGATCGAGATAGTCCGCAAGGAGATCAAAGAGGTCGAGCTAACCCTTAAAAAAGAGATTGAGATAGTCCGCAAGGAAATCGAGGAGGTAAAATCAGGGATTATTAAGTCGGTTACCGGTCTCTTATTAGTTCAGACCGGGGTAATCGTAACGATTATTACTCTGCTAAGATAAGATTTAAAAAAAGGGTAAACCTTTGATATTGAAAGATTTAGGGTTGATAGTTTATCGTTTCTGGATAAAATATAGTGAGCATCATATGAAATTTACATGACCCTGCGTGGCACAAACTCGGATATCCACCGTTTCCCTTAATCCCATCCTTAATATCCAGCTTTTTAAGATGTCGATCCTTGCTAACAATTCTCCTCCCTTTGTGCTAATCTTTATTCAATAATTTATGAGCTACCGCTTCCCTAGCCCCCAAGAGGGAGATCAGGGATCATGGGTGGTAGTTTAGCACACTGCGGATCACAAAGCATTAGTCCTGCAAACTGGCCTCTCCACTGTCAGAGTGGTGGTTGTTCTATTATGCAATCACTGTATCATGGCCGAAGCCAATATTGGTTGATATTTGAGATTTCCTTCGTTATATTATTAGACAATTGGTAACAGTTCAGCGACTAAGCCACAAACAATTGACAATTGAAAATTGAAATTAGTGTCTTTGTGGCTGAACTATTGCGACAATTGAAAAAGGAGGATGTAGAAATGAAATTGAAAAAGGTAGAAGAAATATACAGAGATGAATGGGTGTTAGCCGAGGTATTGAAAGAGGATAAGTCAGGAGAACCTATAGAACTAAAGGTAATAACCCATTCCAAAAATAGGGATGACACCTATGACGCAATGAAAAAGGTAAAAGGTAAATACTCCTACCATTTCTATACAGGAAAGATCCCCAAAGAAGGGTATGCGGTTGCATTCTATGTCAAAATTTAGATTTAGCATCAAAGATCCGGTAATTATACTAACTATCTTATTGGAGGGTAAAGGTAATTCCAGGCAAAAGATAAGAATGGCTCTTGATACAGGAGCAACCTATACCATGATTCCATGGAAAACCGCTGAAATTTTAGGGTTAAAACCAGAGCTATCCAAAGAGAGAATAGAAATAATTACTGCAAGTGGATTGGAAAAGGCTCCTTTAGTCACCTTGAAGTCTATAGTTGTTTTGGGGGAGAGGATAGAAAGGGTTGAGGCTGTTGTCCATGACCTTCCGCCAAAAAGCTATGTAGATGGGCTGCTTGGACTAAAATCGTTAGTTGAGCTCAAATTAAAAATAGACTTTAGTGAGGGCATATTGGAGGTATGAGTAAAGCATCTTGCCTATCTTCTCAATAAATTAGGGTAAACAGGTTTAGGGCTTGTAGCAAATTGTGGGCCCCAGTTCATAGAGGCTACCCTCCGGCCTGTAAGCCCTACGGGCTGGAAGCGGCCTCGGAAAGAAAGGGATTAAGGGTCATCATGGCGGGGGGAAAGATTTGCATTAGGGCTGAAGTAAATACCGATTGATAACAGCACTTTGATAACGATTTAAAACTCTATATTTGAGGTGAATGAACTATGAAGTATGTGGGTTTCAAAGAGTATGTAAGAGAGATACTTAAAACAGCAGAATATAAAAAGGACTCTGAAATTGGCTGTGAGCAATAGCTCCAGTTTTGCCAGG
>QMLT01000198.1 GCA_003646875.1 Deltaproteobacteria bacterium | reverse complement strand
GATCTTGTTACAAGGCCATCCGGACAGGTTGTGCGGAACAGAATAGAGGCTGACATCGGAAAAGAGGAGAATGGCTCTGTTATAGCGCTTGATTTTTCTAAAATAGGAATCATTGATTATTCATGTGCTGATGAGATAGTGGCAAAGCTCATATCAAGGCTTTTAGGCGGTGAATATGGAAATAAATATCTTACTTTAACTGGCCTCAATGAAAACCAGGAAGAAAATATAGAGGTCGCCCTTGAAAGAAAGGATCTTGCTGTTATCGCCGAGAAGAGAGATAGCAGGAAAGTCTTATTAGGTAGCCTCCATAATTATCTCAAAGAAACCCTGGATCTGATACTGAAAAATGGCAGTCTCACTGCAAAAGAGCTCTCCCAGGCCATGAACCTTGAGGCTAATACAAGCGGCACAAGGCTTCTGAACCTTCATAAAAAACGTCTCGTAAAGAGGATTGAAGAAATAAGAGAAGGAGGTCGGGTCTGGGTTTATGAAAGTATTTAATAAATTAGGACGCAGATTGTCGCAGATATTCGCAGATATTTTTTAATATATATTTAAAATCTTGATAATCTGTGTCAATCTGTGTCCAAAAAAGAAATTAGCAAAGAAAGGAGAAATCATGCAGAAGGAAAAAATAAAAACCAAAGAGCTAACTATGTCAAACACAAAAAAGGAGATGCTTGATGCCTACAATGCACTTCTGAAACAACTGCAAGAAAAAAGAGAAGCTGAACTGAAACCAGAAAAAAGGATTGAAGAGAAAAAGAAGAGAGAGGTAGTGGAAGTGGCAGAGGCCTTATCTTCAGAGGGTGTAGTAAAAGAAATCGGCAATCTGAAGCTGGAAATAGGAAAAATGCTCACCCATATTTCCGATGGACTGGAAGAAGAGGTCAGTAAATTCAATCAAATTAAAAAGGCTATTGAGATTAAAGACGAGGAAGTTAAAGAATTATATGAGATTGAAAGATCAGCTGAGACACTTGCAGCATTAATAGAAGCACAAAATCAGAAGCGACAGGAATTTGAATCGGAAATGGATGCCCGAAAACAAGAATTGACGCAAGAGATCCAGGCAATGCGTGAGGATTGGGGGAAAGAGAAGAAACGACATGAAGCGGAGATAAAAGAACGTGATGCAGCAGAGGCCAAAAGACGTGAAAGGGAAAAGGAAGAATATGGCTATTCCTTTAAGCGTGAGCAACAGCTTGCAAAGGATAAGTTTGAGGATGAGAAGGCAAAAATGGAAAAGGAGATTCAGCTGAAAAAAGAGCAGATGGAAAAAGAACTAACTGAGAGAGAAAAGGCAGTCGCTGAAAGGGAAGAAGAATTAGGTGAATTACAAAAGAAGGTTATCGCCTTTCCCAAAGAAATGGAAAATGCCGTAAATAAGGCAGTGAAAGAGACAACAGAAAAAATTACGCTTGAGGCAAAAAATAAAGCGGAATTAATAAGAAAAGAATTTGATGGGGAACGAAACGTGCTGACCACCCGAATCGAGTCTCTTGAAAAAACAGTAAAAGAGCAGAGCGTGCAAATTTCAAATCTTTCTGAACAATTGGAAAAGGCGTATCAGAAAGTTCAGGATATTGCGATTAAATCCGTTGAGGGATCATCAAACCTTAAATCTCTTTCCAGTCTTCAACAACTGATTTCGGAACAGGCCAGGAGACAGCCTCAGGAGAAATAATTTAGCGTTGAACGAGGTCAGTATATGCCAAGGACAAAAGCGGAAAAGAAAAAGGCCAAGAGGAAGATAAAGCAGAAAGAACGCCAGCAGAGATCGGTCAGGGCTCTTCTTCGGGAAAAGGTTGAGTTTCTGGTTGATGAAGCCCTCTGGTTTATGGATGAGGGCCAGCTGGACAAGGCGCTCTTTTACCTGGAAAAGGCTCTGCGTTTGGACCCGAAAAATGAAGAATGCCTCCAGGAATTGGGCCGTCTTGGATATCTAATGAAAAGGCCCGACATAGAACTCAGTTCGCTTTTACGCCTTTACAATTATGGCCTTATAAAACCTGACCAAATGCCGCTTTTATGCCACCTGCTGGAGCAAAATGGTAAATATAAACAGGCGCTATGCGTCATTCAAGAAACTTTAAAGATCATCTCAAAGATAAAGGCGCGCGGAAAGAATGCCCTGAGAGAATCCCTTATTAAAAGCCAGAAACATTGCCAGGCCCAGTTGCAAACAACACAAAAGCTGGCAGCTATAAACTCGCCCATTGAAACAGTCAGGGAAGAAAATAGGCAAAGAGAATCAAAAGATATTATTGCCCATCCCGAAAATGCCGATATTCCTGAAAATCATATAGATAAAAGCCCCCTCCCGGAAATTCCTATATCCATTCAGGTAGATACAGAGTCTTTCAAAGAAGCCCTGGCAAATGGGAATCCTGCCTCTCTGGAAAATTATGAACTCACTCTTGAAGGACATCGAATCCGTTTTAAAGAGACCTTCGAAAGTCTCATCTGTCTTAATAGTCTGAAAAACGTCCGATCATTCTGGTTCCAGAAAGAGACTGCCAGAAAAATCTTGAAGACCTTTCATGGCCGTGCCTTGCTATCGGATGAGGTAGGACTGGGCAAGACTATAGAGGCCCTTATGGTGCTTAAGGAATATATTCAGAGGGGCATGGTAAAAAGCGCCATTATACTAACACCAACACCGCTTGTAAGCCAATGGAAGGAGGAAATGAAGGTCAAATTCGGATTGAACTTTCCATCCACAGATGATACAGATTACCGCACCTGGGATCAGTCCTTCTGGAAAGAGGCCTTTATCCTTGCATCCATTAATATTGCCAAGTCAAAGAAGAATTTCCCTATAGTGACCCAAAGGGAATATGACATGGTCATAGTGGACGAGGCCCACCACCTCAAAGATAAAAACACATTAAACTGGAAACTTGTCAATGCATTAAAAAAAAGGTTTTTGCTCCTCCTTACGGCGACACCAGTGGAAAACAATTTGATGGAGCTTTACAATCTCGTTACCCTTCTCAAACCTGGTCAATTAAAGACAGCCTCCGACTTTCGCCAAAAATTCATGACCCGCGGCGATCCCACTGATCCCCGAAACCGCGGCCATCTCAAGGACCTTCTTGGCCAGGTAATGATAAGAAATACCAGGGCGCTTGCAAAGATTGATATCCCTCCCCGATTTGCTCAGACCATAAAGGTGGATCCAGACACCTCGGAAATCGAGCTGTATCAAAAAATCACCGCCCTGATAAAAGACATAAATGAAACGAACGGCTCAGGCCATAGATTATTGCTAAAGAATCTTCTGGCTGAAGCAGGTTCTTCACCTCGCGCAGTGAGGTTAACCCTTTCCCGAATTCTTGCAAGGCAAGATATGCTCCTGGAACATGAACAGAGGCTCCATGCCATAAGCAATCTTTGCGGCTCTATACATACTACCAGCAAAGACAGGTTGCTTTTTAAACTTATTAGATCCTATCCAGGCAAAAAGATCCTCTTTGTCAAATACCACGGCACCTTGGATCATGTGTCGGAATTTCTGGCAGGAAAAGGGATCAGTCATTCACTTTTTCATGGTAAGATGGACAACCGCAGCAAGGATGAGCAAATTCAGAGCTTCAAGGAAGACAAGGACATTCTTGTCACCACAGAAATCGGCGGTGAAGGCCGTAACCTCCAATTCTGCCATCAGATGCTCAATTATGATCTCCCCTGGAACCCAATGAAGATCGAACAGCGGATCGGTCGAATACACCGTATAGGTCAGGAACAAGAGGTGATGATTTACAACCTGTGCGCTGCAGAAAGTGTGGAGGATTATATTCTTGAGATATTAGATAGGAAAATCAACATGTTTGAAATGGTGATTGGAGAGATTGACATGATATTGGGACGGATCAAAGGGGAGCAGGATTTTTCTGAAACGGTCTATGACATCTGGGTGAATTCAAGATCTGAAGAAGAAAGAAAAACGGCCTTTGGCCAACTGGGAAGCATGCTAAAGAGGGCGAAAACCAGCTACCAAAAGTCCAAAGAGCTTGATGAAAAACTGTTTGGAGAAAATTATGAACTCTGAATCCAATCAAGAATTGGAGGCGTTTGCCTTTAGATTCCTTGAGAATCAGGGGGCGGCGCTGGAAAGGAATGAGCGGGGATTTGAAGCCCTCTTGCCTGAAAATTTGTCAGGGATTTTAGGGACCTCTGAGCATATTAGCATAAATACCGGTTCAGACCCTGAACCAGGAAGAGTTTATTCCATAAATTACGGCTCCCCTCTGCTCGAAAAAATGGTAGATGCAGCATGTGGGGATGTGCCTTTGTTGGCCTGTAAGCTTCAGTTTGACTATCTAAAAACACAGGGTTTTGACATCCTGATTCTGGAACAGTTCTCTTTTT
>QMLT01000197.1 GCA_003646875.1 Deltaproteobacteria bacterium | reverse complement strand
GTCTGGGACCGGCGCTGGACTGACTTTTTTCCCTGGCTTATCCTCCCTGGTGGAAGGCATTTCCGGGACAAGAATACGATCTCTTAAGGCCTTCGATCGATATTCCTGGTATGGGTCCCCCGGCGCGATACAGCCGGATAAAAGCAGGAAGGCAAACAAGCCCATTGTAGCAATCAGTGTTTTGCCTAACATTGATTCGACTCTTCAATTCACCTTTACATTCTCAAGGAATGTCTTCATCACTGTCTCCATCTTTTGCGAGTGGGCTTCCTTTCCTAAGCTGGCCTCTTCTTTTCGGGCATCAGGCCGTAAAAGAGGATAGCCATTAATTCATTGAGATAATAATCAATCTTTTCTTCACTTTCCTGGACCAGCCAGTTTAACTCAAACCCCCTTAAGGCATGTGCGATGGCCCTGGCTGTCAAAAGGGCATTATTAATATAAAAAACACCCTTTTCTACCCCCTCATTTAGAATAGATCTAATGATATCCACATCCCGCTTGAAAAGCTCGTTACGAATGCCCTCTGCGCTTGGCAAAAGTTTCTCTATGCCCTCACGATCCAGATTCAAGATATTTATGGCCTGGCGCATATATCGGAACTTGGCTTTAACAAAGGCAATCATCTTATCTTCCGGTAAGGCCTCCTGACCCACTGAGGATGATATTTTTTGAACAACCTCATCCATTTCTCGGTGTAGAACCTCTAAGTAAACCTTGTCTTTACTCCCGAAGTAATTATATATGGTAGCCTTGGCTACCCTGGCCATGCGAGCCACCTCGTCCAGACTCGTTTTTCGAAGGCCATATCGCGCAAACATCTTCCTGGCGGTATCCAGTATGGATTCTAATTTTTCTGGCTTCATCGTTTGAACTCCTGATATTATATTTTTGGACGTAAAATGTTTTTTAGTATAATTATAAAAAAGCCAATGTCAATAGCAAAGGTGAAAAAAATCTTTTCAAAAGAGTTTATTATCCGAGGTAAAATAATTTGACGGCAATAAATGCCTATGATTCAATTAATTTTAATATGATCGGAGATTTGCGATATGCTGATTGTGAATTTAGTGATTTTGGGTAGTAGAGGGCAGGCAGTAAACAGTCAAATGGCAAATGACAAAGGAGGCGCTTTATTTCAATTTAGGTGTGTTACCATGGCAGGTTTCTGAAAGATCTTTTACTTTTTATCTATAATTTTTACATCTGAAGGAGGAGAAAAAGAAAAAAATCCCTTTTTAAATGGCCCTTTTTCTTCCCATCTGTTGAAAAGGAATCTGGTCAGTCCACCTATATTGTTATAGATATCGATCCGTTTAATAGAAAAATCTCGTTTAAGCATGATCAGTTCCAGGTGATCAACCTCTTGCCATGGCGGCTCTGGCCTAAGGACAAGGTGGTATGCAGTGGTTTCAGGGGCTGTCTTAAGAGTGATTTGAAAATTGCTTTTCACCTCTTTTAGGCCTTGAAAAATATCACTGAGAAGACCTAATTCCTTTCCAAATTCCCTGGCAGAGTACTTGTAGGCCTGCTTTTTAAGGGGAATATACCACCAAAGTGTCTGTCCGTCTGTAAGTAGTAGTTCCTCCTGGGGGGAAGCCTGTTCAAGGCGGAGAAAGTGTTGAGGCTTAAAATAAAGGCTTCCTTTTGCAAGATCATGCCTCTCTGCTGTTTCTAACATAGCCATCGTCTTGCTAATGGCTTCCCTCGTATAGTCAGCTTTCCATCCTATAGCATTTCCATATTTATCTCCCATGCCCCTGATGATTTCTGAAAGTTGATCATCAGGCAATGCAGTTGCCAATGGGATGGAGCCAAAAAGGAAAAGAAAAAAAGTGAAAACTATGCGGTAAGATTTTGAGTTCAAAATCGTTCCCTTTTTCTCACAATTTCTCGAGGCCTGCTTCCGTCAGATGGTCCAACAATTCCTTGTTTTTCCATAGCCTCAATCATCCTGGCAGCCCTGTTATACCCAACCCTGAGCTTTCGCTGAACAAACGAAATTGATGCCTGGCCTGTTTTCAAAACCAATTCTACGGCCTCTTCATATTTCTCATCTTTATCCCCTTCTGTCTCTTCTGTCTCTTCCTCTGCGCTTATTTCAGCAGCGATCGAGCTATCGTATTCTGGTTTCATATTCTTTTTTAGAAAAGAGGTAACCCTTTTGACCTCCTCCTCTGAGACATATGCGCCATGGATTCTGATAAGTCTGGCCACACCAGGCGGTAAAAACAACATATCCCCATCTCCTAAAAGATGTTCGGCCCCCATACTATCAAGGATTGTCCTTGAGTCCACTCTGGATGATACCTGAAAAGAAATCCTTGTAGGGAAATTGGCCTTAATAATGCCTGTCAGAACATCCACTGATGGTCTCTGGGTGGCAAGTATCATGTGTATCCCTGCAGCCCTTGCCATCTGCGCCAGTCTTGTCAGAGACTCCTCCACCTGCCTGCTGGAGACCATCATGAGATCGGCCAGCTCATCAATTATGATAACAATATAGGGAAGATGATCATCTATCTTTTTACTCACATCTTGCTCAACTATAACTTTCTCTTTTCTGACCCTCCGGTTATAGGCATCTATATTCCTTACGCCTTTATCAGAGAGAAGTGTGTATCGCCTCTCCATCTCATCAACAGCCCATTTGAGCGCCTTTGTTGCCTCTTTTGGATGTGTTACCACTGGATGTAAGAGATGGGGAATATCCTGATAAGGCGCAAGCTCTATTCTTTTTGGATCAATCATGACAAAACGGACAGTTTCTGGAGAGGCCTTAAACAGAATACTGTTTATCATGGCATTGATAGATACGCTTTTCCCTGTTCCTGTAGCGCCCGCAACTAAGAGATGCGGCATTTTAGTTAGATCTGTGATTACCGGTTTGCCTATTATGTCCATCCCTAAGGCAATCGTGAGTTTATGGGAAGAATCCAAAAAAATCTGGCTTGATAAAATTTCTTTTAACGTAACAAGGCTTCTTTTATTGTTTGGTATCTCTATGCCTATGGCTGATTTTCCCGGTATAGGAGCGACGATCCTGATGTTTGACGCCCTTAGATTGAGTGCAAGATCGTCTGCCAAGGATGCGACCTTGCTTATTTTGACACCTGGCGCTGGCTTGAATTCATACATTGTTATTACCGGGCCTGGTGTGATCTCAACCACCTCTCCCTCAACACCAAAGTCTCTTAGCTTTCCTTCGACCCGGAGTGCATTCACTCGCAAGCTTTCTTTTTGGATTTTCTTATCCAATGATTTCGGGATCTCATCCAAAAGATCTAAAGGCGGGAGTTTGAAATCACCTGCTGTACTCATAAAGGGAAAAAATTCTTGTGTTGGTTTGGCCGGTTTCTGTAAAGGGGTTTCTACAATAGTCATTTTCCTCTCTGCCGCCTTATTAGCCTTTTTGACTATTCTTTTTCTTTGGTTTGCCCTTCTCCTTCGTTCCGTGTACTTAACCCACTTTTCCTTTATATAAAGGGTAATATTAAAAAATACTGACCAGATTCTTTTAAATAGGTTAGCGAAAGAGAACCGTGTAACAACCATAAGGGAGATAATAAAGATGGTCAGAAAAAGTGCATATGCTCCGAAATTGTTAAATATTTTAATAGCCAAAGTGGCAGTATGCAACCCGACCAATCCCCCGCTAATCATTGCACCCCTATAATGTAATCCATCAGGAAGGTAAAGGCACAGTAAAGTAGAGAAAGAGATAAGCAAGAGAACGAGATTTATGGATAGCCAGATTACTTTAAAAGGGAACTTACCTCTAAAAAAGGAAAACGATAGGAAAAGAAGAATAATTATAAGCCAGAATGATGAAAGGCCAAGTACCAGAAAAAGGCTGCCACTCAGATGAGCACCGACAGTTCCAAATAGGTTTTTTGCCTGGAGGCCGGCGCCGGCCAGCCTTCCCCAGAAAAGAGGATCTTTGGGATAGTATGATAAGAGACTGCCGCCAAGGATAAGGGATAAAAGTAAAAAAATTAATCCCCATATCTCTTTTTTTACGGGATTCTTTGGCGCTGCTTTTGGCATGGTGTCCTTTTCTAACATGGCTTTATTAAGAATTTCAGGAAATCGTATGTTATATCGTTGATCTTGTTATAAAATTAAATCTTGCGCTTGTACACACTAATAATTATATATCAATTAATATCATATATATTTAATTAATAAGTGTACTAATGTCAAGATAATTGATACAGCCTTATTCAGCAGATGCTTAAAACTAACAGGTTTTGTCTATAATAACAATATGTTAAGAAATTTTGGGGTAACTTCTCAATAAGTTGGGGTATCTGTCGGGCAATAAGGCACAACAAGGCCTGCATAAAGTCAGGGAGCATGGGTATGTCTTTTTTTGCTCCATGCCCTTAATAAATAGGGG
>QMLT01000196.1 GCA_003646875.1 Deltaproteobacteria bacterium | reverse complement strand
TCCTTTCATTTATCTTGCTTGGCGCTAGTGTTCCCCTTACCATTCGCTTATTTTATGTGTGGGCTGTCACTGGTAATATTCCTGGTATTAATACCATGGCGCTTGTCTTTACACTCATTAGTGGACTTCAGACCCTTTTCTTTGGTATGTGGTTTGACATGGAGTATAATAAAAATCTGAAATAAGAGAGTGTCAATCTCATTTCATGTATACCCTTTATGTGGTTTTTTCTCTTTCATCTGGCGTATATGAGAGTGTAGTAACAATAGAGAATAAAGGAATGTAGCATAACAGGAATGCTAAATTGCTGAGATGTACAGTAATTAGCTATGTCGCACGCCATCATTATTTAAACGAGGTTTTCCTACGAATGCGATGGGAAAGGATTTCAGTCTCACAATTTACAGAGATCTTATTGCGGAGATTAAGAAGACTGGTTTCAAGGTATTCACACTAAAAGACTACTTTCAGCAACAACAGGATGCTCCAGCATTTTTTATTATACGGCATGATGTTGACAGGAGGCCTGAACATGCATTAAAGATGGCCTTGATTGAATCCTCATTTGGAATACCATCGACCTACTATTTTCGAGTCAATAAGCATGTGTGTAAAAAAGATATTATTCAAAAGATTGCCGAATTGGGTCATGAAATAGGGTATCATTATGAGGTAGTGGATAAGGCGCATGGTGATATGGGCTTGGCAGGGCGTATTTTTGATTTTGAATTGGCTCAATTAAGGGCATTGACAGATATATCTACTGTTGCCATGCACGGAAACCCTCTCACTCCTTGGGATAATAAAGACTTTTGGCAGCATTTTTCTCTTTCGCAATTTAATTTACTTGGTGAGGCCTATATCAGTATCCAAAATCCAGGCATCTTCTATGTTACAGACACTGGTAGAGGATGGAATAGGGCTGCGTTTAATCTTAAGGATATTTTTTCGGATTCTTCTGTGAGTATTTTGCCATCGGTTTCTACAACCGGGCAATTAGCCAATATTATCTGCAAAAAAAAATATTCCAAAATGTATTTACAGATCCATCCAAATAGATGGAGTTGGTGGTGGCTTCAGTGGTACAGGCAATTAGGGGAAGATCTGTTACTTAACTGGATGAAAGTGTTGTTGGCCTATTATCATAAAAAGAAATGAGATGATATGAGAGTCTTACTCATCAATCCACCGTATACGGCTGAGGACAGATATGGAAAGGACTTGGGGAAATTTGGTCCGTTGAATGAACCACTGGGTCTTGCATATCTTGCAGCGAATCTTGAACGGGGGGGTCATGTTGTAACTATTTTGGATGCTCCGGCCCTTGACCTTACATCCGTGGGAATTTGTAAATCAATAGAAGCAGAGTCCTATGATTTAATTGGTGTTACCATGTTAACACCTATGTACAGCCGAAGCGTTGAGGTAGTGAGAGCAGTCAAAAAGGCCTTTCCTGAATTAACGATTGTGGTTGGTGGTCCTCACCCAACTATCCTTCCCAGAGAGACATTGATTGAAAATAAGGAGATTGATTTTGCAGTTATTGGTGAAGGGGAGGTTGTTTTTTTAAACTTTGTGAATGCCCTTGAGAACAATGAGAATACTGAAGATATCCCGGGTATTGCCTATAGAAAGAACAATACTGTAATTGTGAATCAACCGCCAGATATGATCGCTCACTTAGACGATCTTCCCATTCCAGCTCGTCATTTACTCCCCATGCATGCCTATCACATGACAGAGAGCAGAACTCAGTCAGAACATGCGTTTACAGTCAGTGTATCCCGGGGATGCCCTTTTAATTGCGCGTTTTGCTGTAGAATAATATTTGGCCGTAAGGTACGTCATCATTCCGTAGATAGAATAATAGATGAGATTAATATCCTGGTTAATGATTACGGAGCAAGGGAAATTAATTTAGAGGCGGATACTCTTACCGTCAATAAGCATTTTATTAATTCCCTTTGTGAGAGAATTATTGACTCCGGCCTATCCAAAAAGATTACGTGGACGTGTGAGAGTAGGATAGATACGGTTAATGAAGATATTCTAAAAAAAATGAAGGAGGCTGGTTGTTGGGAAATTAGCTATGGTGTAGAAACAGGTTCTCAGCGTCTTCTCGACTTTATTCATAAAGACATATCACTTGGTCAAATAGAGAAAACCTTTGCTATTACAAAAAGAATTGGCATAAGTATTAGGGCATTTTACATGCTGGGTATCCCTACTGAAACAAGGGAGGAGAGCCTAAAAACTATTTCATTTGCGAAAGAATTGGATGCCAGGTGGTCCCAGTTTACCGTATTTACCCCTTTCCCAGGCACTGAGCTCTACGATTTGGTTGTGAAAGAGGGGGCTCTGAAGTCCCAAGATTGGGCTGATTATAAAACCCATGGAGGTTGGACAAGAGGGGGGTTAGCCTATGTACCGAAAGGCCGCTCTATTGAAGAAATGAAAAAGCTTCAGAAACAGGCCTATAGAGCTGTATACCTGCGCCCAAGAGTCTTCATACGTTTTTTAAGGGATATCAATTCAATGAAAAAGATAAAGGAATATGTAATTGGCTTCTGGGTGCTTTTAAAAACCATGATTCCATCACGAAATAGCAATTCGAGAGTAGTGCGGATCAACAGAGAAGACCTCAAAAGATTTGCCGAGGATGTATATGTAGATTCCCCAGTGTATTTTAGCCCAAATAGACTCGTAAGATTTATAAATTGGAAAAAACTTGATTCAGTTTTGTCGTTACTTTTACCACAGGAAAGGCACCGTGCCCTTGATTTCGGTTGTGGGAATGGGGTGATGTTACCAACGTTATCTGGTATATTTGATACAGTTGTTGGAATTGATCTGCATACGAGTGCAGCTTCAAGAGTGATACATAGGTATAGTTTGAATAATGTTTCTCTGATCAGAACAAATGGAATGAAGCTCCCTTTTAAGGATGACACTTTTTATACTGTATTGACTACATCGGTATTAGAGCATTTTACGGATTTGGAAGAGGTAGTGGCTGAAATAGCTCGAATTATAAAACCAGGTGGTTCTCTTTTATTTCTCTCCCCAACAGAGAATATGTTTTATCGATTTGGCAGATTGCTATTTGGATTTAAAAAACCAGAGGATCATTATTACTCAGCCAAGGAGATTAAGGTTATTCTTAAGAAATTTTTTTATGTGGAGGTTGAAAAACATTTCCCTGTAAACTTCCTCCCTTTTATTTCCATGTATCGCCTCGGCAGGTTTAGAATGAAGCGATTATAATCACGAGGCCACCAAGAGGTGATGCAGAATGTTCTTTCCTGCCAGAAATTTTTTCAAGATGGATATGTATAGATGCGTTTTTCATTAAAAAATATTGCGATACGTTGTTTCCAGATAATCACCGTTGTGATTATTAGTATATACTTTATCAATATGTATAAGTCAGTATCAGCACTAAGCATTTCTTTCTCATCACATAATATCTGGTCAATTCTACTGAGTGTTGGATTACTTTCCACCGGTTTTTTCCTGCTGCCAGCACCAACGTTTTTTTTACTCCAATCAGTTGGTAAAAAGATTAGCTTTGTCGGTTCTATGAAGATATTTTTTTTCTCTGAAGTTGGAAAATATTTGCCCGGAAAGGTATGGGTAACGGTCGGAAGGATAATGATGTATTCCAAAATGGGTGTTGACAGGGAGAGGGGTATTTTTATATTAATTTTAGAGTTAAGTGTAATGATATTTACCGCAATTATTTATCCTGGAAGAATTATACTCCATTATATTACGTTGAAGCCGGCTATTTTAACCATATTTCTGTCTGCCATTCCAGTTCTACTTTTTTTAATTATATGGAAATATCACATCAGTGTTGAAAAAATAAAAAAATATACTATTCAGTTTACTATTCCAGCAGTAACAATATTTATCAGCTTCACTTTTTTCTGGTTTATATTGGGGTGTGCCTTTCAATATCTCATTTATTATTTTACTCAAATAGATATTGGTTCTTTCCATGCAATGCAAATATTTTCAGCCTCCTGGGTCGTAGGATTTTTAGCCTTCTTTATGCCAGTAGGCTTAGGTGTCAGAGAGGCATTTATGACAGAGTTGTTAATCCCTGTCATTGGAAATCAAGATGCTCTCTTAATTGCAGTGATAGCACGAATATGGTGGACATTTATAGAAGCTATATTTATCGTATTTTCATCAGGCAAGATGTTTTCAGAATTCCTTAAAACCAATTCCTTACCTGAACCTGAAGTCATACACTAATGACCTTATTATCCATATAGACATCTCAATAATTTTCTTACTTGTTCTAGCCTTCGCATACTATCTCAGCTTTTTTGTAGTCATGTTTTAACTTTTCATTATTAAAAAAATATATTTGTGTAAGAGAAAAGTTCTTAATGTGGATATAGTGATAG
>QMLT01000195.1 GCA_003646875.1 Deltaproteobacteria bacterium | reverse complement strand
CAGCTTTGTTTACTGACTCTTTTGTGAGAAACTGGGCATAGTTAAGATTGGCCTCATTTCTGATCAGGTTTAGAGCTACTACTTTGCACATCAGCTCAAGCTCTGGATGAGTAAAAAGAGTGTGGAGATATTTTTCCTCTATGCCATCCATGTGTAAGCGGGTAAGTAAATTTTTAAAGACCGGATTAATATCTTTGGCGTAGGCAGGATGAAAAAATAGTAGCTGCGCTGTAAGCAGAGAAGTAAAAAGAATACATATGGCGAAATATTTCATAAGGTTATCAAAATTGGTATATAGGGCAAGATTTAGATCGACTATAAATATAGCAGATCAACCTATAGTGAACATCATTGGTCAATAGTTTCCGATGTTAAATACGATAAATCTTTAATAGGTGCTTTTAATCCGCCGGAGGGCAAGGGTTTCATTCTCCGCCTTTGCGATTATGGATATTCCGATTCATACACCGCTACTCTGAGGCGGGGTAGTTCACTATTTTGCCAGACTGGTTCAAGAAAGAAAAATGTGCATCTAAAAGATTTTGATTTCCTTGAGAGATCGTTCTTTTGTCTGTAAGGATACGCCATCTTGTAAGTCCTTATCAGCTATATCTTTTCCGAGCAAGGCGGCGCCAACAGCGCCGGTCAAAAGAGGTTCAGGTGGCACGGCTAAGGCATAGCCCAATTTATCAGAAAGCGCCTTCACCAGGCCCACATTTTTTGCTCCACCGCCTGTAACAACCACTTCCTCTGCCACATGGAGTCTATTTACCATCCTTGAAATCCTGTTAGCCAGTGATTCAAGGATGCCGGCAACTAAGTCGTTAAGAGGAACACCTTCAGCTAACCTGGCTACCACCTCCTGCTCAGCAAATACAGTGCAGATGTTGCTTATTTTTGCAGGATTATTGCCCTGTAAACCTATTTCACCCATTTCTTTTATTTTAATCCCTAATGCATCAGCAATAATCTCTAAGAATCTCCCGGTGCCAGCAGCGCACTTGTCATTCATAACAAAATCTACA
Organism: Deltaproteobacteria bacterium; assembly: GCA_003646875.1. GTDB lineage: Bacteria > Desulfobacterota > DSM-4660 > Desulfatiglandales > B25-G16 > B33-G16. The sequence continues at coordinate 3,432 of QMLT01000195.1, read as the reverse complement.
GGTTTGCCATTATTGATCTTTATCCCTTTACAATCCTGACCCCCTACCTCAATAATTGTTTTGGCCTCAGGGAAAAAATTTGCCACTCCTTTGGCATGACAACTAATTTCCGTTATCTGCTTGTCAGCAAAGGGGACATTGATCCTTCCATACCCTGTAGCCACTACATAGGTGATCGCCTCAAAAGCAAGATCAACTTCCTTTAATGCCTTCTCCATTACCTTATTGGCCAATCTTCTCTGCTCCGGACCAGTGGGGCCTATATTAGAGGCGATGATCCCGCTGTCCATGATCACCACCTTTGTCATAGTGGAACCTATATCAATGCCAGCAAAATATTGTGTCATACCTGATGCCTTGGTAAACAATATTTACTCTTTAAGCCGTTTAATGGGAGATGGTTTTTATATTACCTATTATTTTTCTTTGTTTGCTCCAGGGTTTCAATAAATGCATCAATCCTGTTTCTTGTATCAACCTCGGAATAGGAGCTTATGTCCACAATATCACTTTCCAAAATCAAGGAGGGGAGCTCTCTCTTTTCACCTTTTTTTTGTCTATTTGACCCTAATCTTAATACAGGTATTGGTTTGTATATCTTTTTTAATTGATTGAGTTGCCAGATAAGTCCAAGATGCCACGTTCTGCATGAAAATGCCTCATGCATGACAATGCCATCAATCTGGTAGTCTTCAATATATTGTATTAACCGCTCTACATCTGGTTCTGATCCAGGCCTTTTTCTGGCCTTATCATACCAGTAGGTCCAGTATCTAATCCATCTCCAGGCGAGTCGTTCAATGGGATCATTGGTGTCAGGTATGTTTAGCCTGTAGATGGGCTCGATCATGCGATATGTTGTCTCAACCGGAAATACCGCGCCCTTGCTATTAAAATAATTAAAGTCAGTCAGGGCAAACCATGATGGTAATCCCCCGCCCCACAGGAGCCTATATTTTTCATCCTTAACAACGCCCTCTTTTCTGGCAATCTTATCTTTAAGCTCTTTATTTAATTCAAGAAAAAAATCATATCCTTCCTGTGTGCCAAGCATAAATACCATAGGCACCATGGTATTCATAGCATCTCCTGTGCCCATTGGTGTGGGAACAGCCCTCCTCAGCTCATAGGTCTCCCAGATCAGGTTCCAGGTTCTTTCTCCTAAATCAACAAGCTCACTCAATCGGTCCCAATCCATTTTTCTTCCGGTTTGCCGTTCCAGGAATTTAATTAGGCCACGCAATTCTTCCACAATGTATTTTATATAATAGTCTTCAACATCTGCTACATCAATATCATCTTCATATAGGGGCCATGGTAAGCCAACATTGTAGATAGGAACATCGGGCATATATTGCTGCACTGCCTGATACCATTTATTTCTCGGGTCGCACAGAATTTGACCACTGGATAACATGAAATCAGGTTTTGCCTGTCCTCCCCATGGGGCATCAGGAGGCATCTCCCCTAATTCTTCCCTCCACTGGTCAAATCCGAGCCCACAGAGTGCATATGTGCAAAGAGAACGAGAAAAGTTAAGAGATTCTGCCCTTTCAAGGAATCTCGTGGCATCCCTTTTTGCACCGCAAATGCCAGCGTAATTCTCGGTCCAGACTGGCACTATATCCATTGCCCTTATGATTTCATCATAGCTGCAGACAATAAATGCATAAGCTATTGATTTTCCTTCCTCCCGTGCCTTTACAGTGCCGCCAATAGTGGCCTTTACCATGGGCCCAATTTTTCCGGCGGCTTCAGTTGCATGCCTTCTTCGTTTTCTTTCTTCCTTTTTTTGCTCTTCAGCCATTTACTTAAGCCTCCTTGCTAATGTTTGTTGACAGTAGTTTGTTGTCCGTTGTCCGCTACAAACCCAACAAACTTAATAAACCCATTAAACCCTATGATCCAATCATCTCAAGAAATGCCTGTATTCTTGTGCGTAGTCTGCCAATGGTGCCTGTCGAGTATTCATCCTCGAGATAGAGGACCGGCATTTTTAGGGAATCAAGGTATGCCTTTCGTGCAGGAACCTCAAAACCAAATGGATCACAATATTTATAGAGATAAAGAATAACACCATCCACATTAAATTCCTTAATTAAGGAGCCGACATCACCAAATCTTGACTCAAGATCTTCCTGATAGGTTTCCCCCACCTTTTCCCTATAGGTCCTGGGGCAATTAATTTTATCCAGATAACGGTGGGCGAGGGTATCCACAGGATTACCCCCAACCTCAGTTTTAGGCCAATAGTCTCTGGTGCCAATGCAAAGGCTATCAGCTACCACATTTGCGCCACTATCCTCGATAAGCTTGAAAAAATCAATATTATCCACGCAGGCGCCGTCAATCAGTATTCGAGGCGCCTTTTTAAAAGGAGCCTCTTTTCTCTGCTTGAGTTTTTCTAAAACCTCATCAAATAAGTTATTGGCCTCCTTAACTGGCAGACGCATCCCAACCGTCAATATTGTTGCTATTTCTGTGCCTGAGACAAGAGGCGGATCGGACTTCCTTAATTCATAGAGCGCCCGCGCCTTGTTCCTGTTTTCATTGTGGAGATCAATTGATTCAGCAAGGTCACCATCTGAAATCTCTTTTCCGGCAAACCTTCCCAGGCTTTTTCTGAATGTCTCTAACTCTGCCTTAAAGAAATCCATAGAAGGACCTCTTACTGTGTGAGGGAGATTAATAAAATGGGAATATGGCAAATCCAGTGAATACCTCCATACACTGTAGGTTCTTGTAATGCTATCACAGGCGTGAGGTAGAACAAGACCCTCGCAAAAATCATATCTTCTCTTTAGTGAAACATCAAAGCAGCTACGCATAAAAGGGCATGCGATGGTCTCCAACTGTGTATCGCCTTTTGTGATAGGCTCATGGACATCTCCCCTTATCCTGAACGGCAGGAATCCGGCTGCCGAAATAATCTCTACTGGAACAAGCGAGCAAAGATAGGCTATTACTTTCTGACCCTGATCTTTTAGTTCTCGCGCCCTGAGCCCATAGTCCTGATAATAGTTTTCAACCTTAGACAAGATGTCACTATCTTTTTCATTCATCGGCTTTATCTCCTTTCTAATTTGATCCGAAAATAGAATTAATTTTCATGCCTCGTGATGCCCAGAATGGGCATGAGTGTTTATTTAAGATTTCAATATTCGGATTTTCATAACGTGTGGCTACCTTGTAGCTACAAAGTAACTAAATTATTATAGCTTGTCAATATATTCGCGCTTCTCCAAAGGTCCGTTATTCAGTCTTGGTCCTTGGTATTTATACGGGTAAAAGAGTGTACCACTTTGAGGGTTGCGACTAAAGAGATAAAGAGATTGCACTTGCTCATTAGAAAAACTATCGAGGGAAAAGGCAATATTCAGTTTTGTGCACGTTCCGTACGAACCTCCATGCCCTTCGGCCACAACGAAGAAT
>QMLT01000194.1 GCA_003646875.1 Deltaproteobacteria bacterium | reverse complement strand
TTTAACCTGGCCAACAATACCAAACCCTTCTATGGGATGGTGTTTCTTTCCATCTATGACATTTGCCTTCATCGGGCCGCCTGTAAGTATAATGGCGGGAATATTTAGTCTTCCTGCTGCCATCAGCATCCCTGGAGTAATCTTATCGCAGTCTGTTACGCCAACCCACCCATCTAAGGAGTGAGATAAGGTCATAATTTCAACGTTATCAGCAATATTCTCTCGGCTTGGAAGGCTGAGTCTCATCTCCACAAACATAGCAACGCCATCGCAAACACCGGGAACGCCCCATTCCAATGGGACTCCTCCGGCATCTCTGATCCCTCGTTTTACCTCCTGGGTTAATTCATTCAGGTGGATATGACCGGGAATAATATCGTTGTAGCTGTTTGCAATACCGATAAAGGGTTTATTTAGGTCAAAATCCTCCTTTTTTAGACCTGAAGACATTAATAATGCTCGGTGCGGTAAGGTCTCAATATTCTTCTTTAATATGTCTGATCGCATTATAAGTACCTCCTATAAAATAATGATAGCCATTGCCTTTCCGAAATCCGGGAATCGGAAGGATCTATTTGATCATCAAGTTGGGAAGCCATAAGGCAAGTTGGGGAAAGATAGCGAGTAAGGCAACGCCGACCAATTGAAGACCTATAAAAGGGATGGTGCCGGCAACTATGTGCTTGCCAAAATCTACATCTTTTGGCGCCACACCTTTTATGTAAAAAAGGGCTGGCGCCATGGGAGGAGTAAGAAATGATGTCTGCATGGTAACACAGAACAGTATGCCAGTCCATAATGGGTCAAAACCAAGTCCTGCAATAACAGGTGTGAAAATCGGCACGAGAATCGGCACTATCCCAACCCACTCCATAAAGAGGCCAAAGATAAAGAAGGCACCCATCATTATTGCCAGGATACCCCATCTCCCTATTGGCAAGCCTAAGAGAAATCCCTTCACTAAATCTCCGCCCCCCACCAACATAAAGGTCCCTGTAAAAACAAAGGCCGCGGCCACTATTAACATAATCATACTGGAAACCCGTAATGTTTGATAAATCGAGTCCTTAAAGGCCTTCCAGTTGAGCCTTTGATAGGACAGGGCCAGGAGTATGCTTGCAAATGCTCCTACAGCAGCCGCCTCTGTAGGGGCGGCTATCCCAAAGAAGATCGTGCCCAACACAGCAAGGATCAGAAAAAGCGTGGGGAGCATGGAAGTTACTATCATCAATAATTTTTTCCCTATTGGCAATTGCCTCTGTTCGGGCGGCAATGCAGGGCCTAATTCTGGATTAAAAAAACACCGCGCAATGATATACAGTGCATAAAGGGCTGAAAGAATCAGCCCTGGTATCATAGCGGCCATAAAAAGCCTGCCAACCGATACACCAGCCATAGGTCCGTATACTACCAGCATGATACTGGGGGGAATCAGGATGCCGAGTGTTCCCCCGGCGCAAATAGTCCCGCAGCTTAGCGCCTTGTCATAACCCTTTTTCAGCATCTCTGGAAGGGCAAAGAGGCCCATGATAATCACAGGTGCCCCCATAATTCCTGTTGCAGCGGCCATGATGGTGCAGACAGCCACAACAGCCAGGGCCAGACCTCCCCGTAAACCCCCTAAAAGGATATGCGCTGAGGAAAATAGCTTTTCAGCTGCGCCAGAGCGTTCCAGCATTATTCCCATATAAACGAACAGGATGATGGCGGCGAGGAGATAATTCTCCATGGTCTCAAAGACCCTAAGAATCATCATATAAAAAAAGCCATGTCCAACCCCTAAAAAACCAACTATAAGAGAAATTCCCAGCATAACAAAGGGCACCGGAAATCCACTTGCAAGGCCAAGGATAAGGCCTCCGAACAGTATGATAAGCAAGATCTCAGGGCTGGTAATCAAGCGATTTCCCCCCTTTCCTAATCGAAATTAAGCAGCGGACAAATTGTACAATGCCTTGAAGGGTGAGTAGAAGGACAGTTATTGGTATGATTGTTTTAAATGGATAAATAGGTGGAGACCACATGCTCTCCCCAGAGGTCTCAAGCATTTTCCATGATTTTATGGTAAATTCAGCGCCAAAATAAAGAAGAGCGCCCATAGAGGGAAAGAAAAACACCACATACCCGATAGCATCAATTATGGCTCTTGATCTCCGGGAGGCCTTCTCATAGATGACCTCTATCCTTACATGTTCATCAAGTAAAAGGGTATAGGATGCACCTCCCATAAAGGCAGCCCCATAGAGCATATAAGAAATGTCATAAGACCACTCTGTTGGGGCGTTGAACAGGTATCGTGCTATAGTATCATAGACAAGTTCAGCTATAAGGATGGGGATTAGCCAGGCGGATGCCTTTCCTATCCATTTACTGAGCCGGTCTATAAATTTTGATAAAGATGACCACATGATTAGAACTTAGCTTCGCTTCGCTCCGTCCCGCAGTATTGCGGGAGAAGAATGGAGTAATGGAATGATGGAATAATGCCCCTGAATTTATATAACTATGCCCATCAAATGAAGCTTTCCATGATTCCAATGCCCGGGTTAAGGTGAAGCTCTTAAGATTTCCCCCGATTACCCGTGGGTTAGGCAACTGGGGGAAAGCCCATGGCAGGGTATTTCATTTTGCATATGGATACGGAAGCCTGATTAAATCAGCGTAAGGTTCTACCATTTTTCGAAAATCTCTTTGGGATTTAAGCACTTTGGCGAACATGGCATCTTTCTTTGCATTTTTGTCCAGTTCCTCGCTTCCAATCTTTGTTATCTCCGCTATCATATCAGGAGACAATTTAGACACATTAAGCCCTTTATAACCCCTAAAAAACTCCATTGCCTCTGCATCCTGTTTCATGTTCTTGGTCATGGCCTCGAAACAGCTGTCCCTTAATGCCATTTTCACCTTAAATTTCAAATCATCTGTAAGTTTGTTCCAAGATTTTTCATTTACCAGTGTTTCCAATGGAGCGCAAGGCTCATGAATTCCAGGGAGCTTTAGATATTTACATATTTCCTGAAAACCAAGTTTCCTGTCTATTGCGGGGGTGGCGAACTCGCAAGCATCGATAACGCCTCTCTCCAACGAGGGATAAACCTCTCCACCTGGCAAGCTTACAACTCGGGCGCCTAACCTTTCAAGGCACTTGCCCCAAATGCCTACTGTTCTAAATTTTAACCCCTTAAAATCCGCCAGGGAATTAATAGGCTTACGGGACCAGCAAAAATTTTCTGACCCAAGAATACCATAGGGAGGCAGCACAACGATATTGTGGCCTTTGTAAAGTTCATTCCATAATTCAAGGCCTCCGCCAGCATAAATCCAGCTCAACATTTCCTGCAACTGTAGTCCATTAGGAAAGGAATTGCCAAAAAGGACAGAGGCAGGAAATTTCCCCATCCACCAGCCTGCCCAGGTGCAACCGAGGTCTAATGTGCCGGCGCTTACTGCATCAAATATCTTTTTAGATGGCACTATAGCCCCGCCAGGGCTCATCTTAACAACCAACTGACCATCGGTCAGCTTCTCGATTTTCTCAGCGAACCGTGCGGCAGGCGTATATAGCTGGGGAAGACCTGCCGGATAGCTGGACTGGGCTTTCCAAACTATTTTCTTGGATTTTGCATAGAGAGGCAAATTCCAGATAAGCACAACTCCTAAGATCAAAATAAGGAAAACTAATACTTTTTTTTGTTTCATTACAGCACCTCCTTTTAAGATTATAAAATCTATTTGAAGTTTATAATTAACCACACCACCTATTGGAGCGCATCCTAACTTCCGATATCAATAGCCCTTTTCAGCACGGACTTCAAGGCTTTAATAGCCCTATCATCTATGGTGCCTTTTGCGGTGGCAACGGTGATAGTTTGCAGCCCTAGCTCAGCATAAAGTTTCAGCAGAGAAGGCTCCTTTTCCTGTAATGCGTTTATATGCCTTCTAATGGTACCTACATCTCCCCTGGCAATAGGCCCGGTGAGACAGTTAGGTAAACCAAGGTTCCTCATATTGTTGATATTGCCCTGGATCAAGGGCATAAGGACTTTTGTTGCCTGAGCTGGGGATACATCGAAATGCTGAAATAGGTCCGTAGCCACCTTCAAAAGCGCAACAGAGTAATTGCTTACAAACACAGCGGCGGCATGGTAGAGGGCCTTGTCTCCTGGTTTCAGCGCTATCCAGTCACACCCTATGGTTGAAGCCATCTCTTTTAAGATATCCAGCAAAGGGTGTTGAGCCTCAATGGAAAAGGTGGAACCTGGCAAATTTTCTATAGCCTGATCAACACTGGCAAAGGCCTGGCAGGGGTGGAATGAACCCACCATGGCGCCATATTTTTCTGCCGGCTTAAGAATGTCGATTGATGCAGCGCCGCTACAATGAACCACATTCTGATCAGGATGCCAGTTAAGTTCAGAAGCTACTTTGGAAATGAAATCATCTGGTGTAGTTATAAAGAT
>QMLT01000193.1 GCA_003646875.1 Deltaproteobacteria bacterium | reverse complement strand
TCTGAATGAGCAACAGATTAGAGAATATGTGAAGTGGCAAGAAAAGAAGGAAAAAGAGATCGAACAAAAGCAACTAAACATATTCAAATAGCAGATTCAAACGGGGGGTACCTTTCAGGACTAAAATAATCAAGCCACCACCTCTGGTGGTGGTAATTTGATTCCCTGGTGATTGATCGCGGTTTCCTTGACGGCAAGGTTCTCTATGAAATTGACCAACAGGGGATCGGGTTTGTCATTCCTTTGAAAGGAAATATGGAAGCGGCTAAGGATGCCCGTCAGTTAGCTTTATGTGGAGGATTCTATTCCAGTTGCTCGTGAAGTTACTCATGGCTATGGGAAAAAGAAATACACTGAAAAAGTGGCCACCACCCTGGCGGGTGTGGATGAGATTTTGACTTGTGATTGGTTTAATCCAGAGGGCTCTAAGGCTAATACCACCAAAAAGGACCACAAGCCTATCCCTTTAAACGCAGTGGTGGTCAAAAAATGGGACAACAAAACTCCTCCCCTTGAAAAACAGGTCGTATTTGTGACAAATATAGACGTAACAGATCCCTTTATAACCTTTGATCGTTATGATGGGCGAAGTCTTATGGAAAATAACCTTTTTAAAGAGCTCAAACAGAACTGGCACCTTGAGCATCCACCTAAAAAGAGTAAAGGGGGTGTCTATATCCAGACATATACGACCATGGCTATGAAGGCCCTGACCACCGCCTTTCTGAAATGGCAGGAGGAACAATTACAACTGGAAGCCCTGGGCAAACAAACCACCTGGCAGATGTATTGACGAAAACTGAAGGTCCTTAATCGGAACAAACTGATTATCTTCACAGGTTCACACTTTGGGATTTTCCCCTCCCATGAAGCCTTCATGTTGGCCAATGTGCCTGTGCACGCGCAAAAGAACTCAATATCACCCGAGAACAGGTCTATGCCAAATACGCCGATGCCTCCTTAACTGAAAATTTGTGACCAAAATAGCTGAGGATTTTCTTGGGAAGAGAGTTTCTTGTTTCATCCTTATATCTGAATTTCAGGAAAGCCTTAACAACTCTGGCGCCTAATGCAGATGAATATAACGACCCAACTCGAGAAAATAGTGCTCCTCCTGGCAAAGGATCGATTTATACCGGTTTTGCCTCCAGCTCGTAGAGAAATAGATGGAACTTCTCAATAAATTGGGTTATCTGTCACTGAATAAGGCGCAACAGACCTGCATAAAGCGAGGGTGCATATAGGCATGTCTTTTTTTGCTACACATGCCCTTGAACAGGGGGCCTCAGGGTGCTACCATAAATCGGCTCGCACGCGCAACGTGGATTTGACTATTATGCTACATGTCGGTGGTGTCCCGATTGATGGGGGTCTGCCTGTGTATTGCTTATAAGGCATGAGACAAAAAAAGACATCCCTATGCTCTTTTCCGCGGTTAGTAGGAGGGAAGGCGCTTATCAATTTGAAGGAGATGAGGATTGATTTACTTGACTAAAAGGCTCATGAAAATTGGATCTTTTCGTTATTTGCAGGATGCATAGTTACCCTAACACTCATATATGGCTTGTTTTTGAAAAGATATCAGCCTCAATTGATTGGAGAAATTCCTTGGGAATATCTGGAAATTGCGCAAAAATGGAGGAGCTTCCAAGGGCTATGCATGATCATCAGCAACGCTCCCAGCTGTCCTGATAATATGTTCCACTTGTGAACGATTCATATATCTTCCTGGAGGTGAAAGGTAAGGGAAGCCAGCCTCTTCACCTCTTTGAGATCTGTTAGATCAAATGTAATTGGGGTAATGGTTATCCGATTTTCTTGTAAGGCCTTTAAATCAGTATTTGGAATACTCTCTTCAACAGGCGTTTCACTGGCCAACCAGTAATAGGAATTCCCTCTCGGATCATTCCTTTTTTCATATATATCTCTTTGTCTCACAAGATCCTGTGTAGTAAAAGATATGCCCTTAATCTGATTCTCAGGAACAGCTGGTATATTCACATTTAAGGCTGTTCCCTCTCTAAGGCTGTTCTCCCTTACAAATTTGATTATCTGGCGTGAAAATTTTGCGGGAAAGCTGAAATCAGGATCATTTTTGGTGGCCAGTGAAATAGCAATCGAGGGGATACCCAGAAAGGCTCCCTCTGTGGCAGCAGAGACAGTTCCCGAATATAAAAGGTTTATACCTACGTTAGAGCCCATATTAATTCCTGAGATGATCATATCCGGTCTCTGTTGCAATATTTTCTGGATAGCTATTTTCACACAGTCAGCAGGAGTTCCGCTTACCCCGTGGCCAAAGAAAGCCCCGTTTCTCTTGAACCGCCTTACCCGTAATGGATTAGACAGGGTAATGGCGTGGCCTACTGCACTCATCTCTGTTTCAGGGGCAACCACAAAAAGATCAAAATCACCCTTTAACTCCTCATAAAGGGCTATAAGGCCCTCTGCTAATATGCCATCATCATTTGTCAAAAGTATTCTCATCTTTCACCTAATGTCACTACCTATACAATATTATCAGGAACAATTAAAGTTTTAATATTATGAGATTGCAGCATTCAAAGTTCATTTTTTTGATAAAAAATTTTGTCCTTGAAATTCTCTTCTTAGTAGCCAATAGTTAATGAAGACTCTGTGTTATTATTTCATGGATCAATGGTAACAGCCCCCAGCCCTATTTGGGGTGAAAAGCCATGACTGATGATTGGGAGGAAGAAGGGTAATGGACAATATAGAGAGACTTTCCGTGATAAGGGTTACAGGGAAAGGAAAAAAGGGAATAAAGGATATTGTTGTTACTGAGGCCCAGCTAACCATTATTTTAAATAATTAGAGGCTTATAACATTGCCTTGTTCGCCCAATGATCTACAATTTCTTGCAATTGGGTTTCTTTTCTCTAAAGGTATACTAAGAAGCAAAAAAAGAGATAACAAAAGTCACCTTAGATGACAGTAAATATATGGTGTGCGTGGAGACAGGAAAGGATAACCATTTAAAGCCATTATCATTAAGCGCTGTGTATAGTGCTGCCAATAGTAAGGCACAACCCATCATAAAATCTCACACTTCTGTCGCATCACATGATACTGTTTCTTTGGTAGTTGAGTTTCAACATTGCTCCGAGATTTTTATCTCTACTGGTGGCGTTCACTCTGTGGCACTGTGTGAGAAAAAAGATATCGTGACCTTCAAAGAAGATATTAGCAGAAATAATGCCCTTGATAAATTGTTTGGTGAATGTATTTTGAAAGATATACCAATGAAAGATCGAATGGTAGTCACAAGTTGTAGGATTTCATCCGAGATATTGCTTAAGGTGGCAAAAAGAAATATCCCTATACTGATCTCAAAATCGGCTCCCACAAATTTAGCTGTGAGTTTTGCAGCAGAGACAGGAATAACCCTCATTGGCTTTGTAAGAGCAAAAAGGATGAATGTTTATGCCAATGAATGGCGAGTAATTTAGGGGCGAGTTGAAGGGGTCATTAAAGGGTCACCCAATAAAAGGCCATGTCAAGAAAAAACACCTCTCCATTACAAAAATCCTCCTTTTTTTGCAGGGTCTACCTTGCCTCCAGCACGGACTTTGTCTTTGCACGCTTTTCTGCGTCCTTATTTCCTTTAGGCTTTTGGCTCTGAGCTTACTTTGATCCGCACCAGCCTGCCTGTGCGTGCCGCACGCAGACAGGTCACCCATCAGGATCAAGGTCGAATTATTGCCTGCTCCTGTAGCTAAGCTTTACCAAAGGGCGTTTCCGTTTTTACTAAAATGTCAAGTCAATCTTATTAGAGCCCGAAAATCTTATAGAACATTAAACATAAACGGTTCTTCCGAAAGAAACATATTGCATACTCGTTTTTACAATCTTTTTTTAGACCTGACATCTTATCAAACTAAAGTTCCGAAAAAGGCTACAGACAGAAGACTAATTGCAAATGATATATTTTCAAGTGAGGCAACTCCCACTTTTTGTTTTTCCACGTACAAGACCTTTTTAGCCATATTAAGCCCCTTAATCCCTTGCAGTTAACCCTATAATAACGAAATCCCGGTGAAATAGTCATATGTCGGCTATGAAAGGCAGTTTAATAAGGTGCCAAGAGCCTGAACAGCACCCACCAGCATACCGGGTGCAATTAAAACTGTTGGTATAGTTATTTAAGCGGCTTTTTTGTAGAAACTTTCCCAATATTGATCCCACTTATTGTTTGCACGCAGAGTTCTTAATCCCAGCATATTTTGCGCATTGTCTTCCTTCCACCAGGCCCCATTGTTTTCCTTCATCCGTTGTTTTTGCTCCTCCAGCCAGGCTGAGGGGTGATCAGGAGCGCAACCCTTTGAGGCCGCCGCAAGATAATCACATAGGTGATAGAAATCTATGAGAAACCCGGCTTGTGGGCCAAACACCCTGTCCACTTGATCGCAAATCCAGGGAGCCCCGTCACCAACACAATGTAC
>QMLT01000192.1 GCA_003646875.1 Deltaproteobacteria bacterium | reverse complement strand
CATCCGGAAATCCCGCTTCATAACAACCCCGCAGAGTTGGAAGCACGAAAACGCGTCCGGAAACGCGTTGTGAGCTTTGGGACGCGCACTCTTAATGGCACCAAGGCATGGGATACATTTATGTCCCTATCTGGCACCGCCAAAAAACTCGGCATCAATTTCTATCATTATGTCTTCGATCGTATCTCCGGCGCCTTTGAAATGCCCAGTATGGCTGAGCTTATCACTCAAAGAGCCCAACAACTCAATCTGGGCACCTCATGGAATCCCCCTTAAAATACCTTTCAAAACACCTTCATCTCCTGGTAATCTCTTTATGGCCTCAATCTGGAATGTGCTCCACACACAGTGCCTCGCCACAGATTGAGCTCGCCCCTATTTATTGAGCTATTACACCGGATTCGTAATGGAAATGACCGCCCCTATTTATTGAGCTATTACGTCCGAAAGATAAATCAGCACACAGGAATAGGCATTAAGTTAATGAAATGTGTGGGGGTAGAAAAACCTATTCCACTTCCAGGTCCTGAACATCCAGCAGATGGGTAAGTTTGGAGAGGCAAAGAATGATCTGTTTTATCTCATCTTCAGGGAGTTTTTTAAGCCCGTCCACAATTTTCTGCTGTATGGGAGGAGGCGCATTTTGGGCTAACTCTTTGCCCGCTTCAGTCAACTGAATAGTGATGATACGGCGGTCCGGGGAATTTCTTATTCTATAAACAAGTCTTTTTTGCTCCAGACGATCAATAATACCGGTTACCGTGCTGGATTTCACCATAATATATCTGGCAATCTCCGAGGGAGGCAAAGGGCCGTTCTCGTTAAGGGCAAGCAAACAGTGGAGTTGGGGAACACTCACTTGATAAGTCTTATTCAGCTCTTTGGTGAAGAGCTCGCCTGCCTGCATGAGCCTTCGGATCTGATTCATAATTTCCCTCACCAGATCCTGTGATGTTTCAGAAGTTGTCTTTGGCAATGACGTTGAAACATTCGCATCGATGACATAGAAAATTACCTTGTTTTGTAGCTGTTCACAGGGTCCCCGCCCAGCGCTTCGACAGGGTTCAAAGTTCAGGGTTATTTGATAAACCATTGACAGTTGATGTTCTCGCAAAAAGTTCCATTTGCCCTCCCCTTGTGGGAGAGTATCAAGGGAGAGGTGGTTTTACGACTTTTTCCGTGTCGATCAACAATTAAATGCGAGTTTTGCATGAGCCGGTTTAGGAGTCATTGCATGGATAATGGTTTCCCGATAAAATCAGCGATTTTTTGGACTGATTTATTTGACCATTTGGCTAATGGATCTATCGGAACCGGAAATCCAATTTGAAATTATACAGCCAGGGGATTCTCGGGTCAACACCTTCTTTTTGGAGTTTTTGCGGGAGATTTTCGTAGTGGTATTTTAATGATTCAACAGCAGGTGCATTGTAGTAGGTAACTATGATGGTGTCTTTATGGATTCTAAGATCCCCATCGAGTCTTCCAAACAGATCTTGTGCGAAGTGTTCAGCCGTGTATTGGGTATAGGGCGGGCCAAGTCGTTCTCTGAGTTGATGAAGAGCGGCTTGGGCAACGAGTGCCAAGGAAGCACGGGCGTAACGGATGTTGAGATTAAGGGTGCTGGAGCGGCGCCATTCCATGGCCTGTTCGAGGTTGAAGAATTCTTCGACATGCCAACGCTTGGGGAATTCAGCGGTTAGTTGCCTGACTCTTTCTGTGTTGTCGGTAGCAATGAAGGAGTTGTAAAAATACTTTTGGCTTTGTTCTCCGTTACGTTGTACAAAGAGATAAAGAGGGTATTTAGAGCCTTGAGGCTGGCAGGTCCGCTCACGCCAGTTCGTGGTGCGTACTTATAGAGTTTTTTTGAAGCCCAAAGTCTTGAATAACACGTTCAACACTGCGTGTGCTGATTTGGATTTCGCTTTGGCGCATTTTTTGAGTGATCACCTCTGGCGAGGCATTGGGATCGAGGAAGCGATGGCGGATGACCTGGCGGATGTTTTCCTGCGTTCTTCGGTAGTTACTTTTGGGTCCGCGTTTCTGATTTTGTAAAGCACACTGGCGCCTTTTTCCTGAAACAGATGTAGCAGTTGGTAGTAACGTTGTTTGGTGAAACCAAACTTTTTAACTGTATCGATCACGCGCCTGCCTTCGCACTGAGCTTCAAAGAGCATGGCTAGTTTTGGGGTAATGTCGTCTTGCTCTGGGACAAGCAAGCGGCCTTCTGGTCCAACTAGGACCAATCCCTCGGGTGTGTAGTCGATCATAAGAAACCTCCCTTAGTTGTTTCAATGTAAGGGAAAGTTATCAAGATCGTAGGTAAATGTCAAATTAGTTATGGCGCTATTATTTAGGTCAGATATAAAGAATAGGGTTTCAATTATTAGAATTTAATAGTTATTTAACTAAGTCCTTCGATTCATAAATTTGATTACAAACTTATTTACTCAAGACTAAATGGTGACTTCAGCGGACCCAGCCGAGCCGAGTGAGAAATTGCTTCGAGCTAACTCGCTAAATTACGTCATTGTATTTGCGAATCGAAGCACTGTGTTTTGATAAATCACATATATATTATCGCCATATTTAATTAGACATTAAATGATAAAAAGGAAATGCCTTAGTTGGATTGATGGGAAATAGTTTGGACACACTACCATTATGAAGTCAAATAAATCAGCCCAAAAAAATCGCTGATTTCATCGGGAAACCTTGAACTTTGAACCGTGAACCCTTACAAAAAAGTAATATTAGGAGATAGCCTCCCTTTTTAATATTTCGTAATAGGTCATTATTCTGTTAACATAGCGAACCGGCTCTGTGCCTCTACAGTAACCATTTTTAGTTTTTTTATAATATTTACGGTAGCGAAGCAGTGGTAAAATCTCCTGCAAAGAGACCCAGCTATTGGGATCGAGATTGTTTTCTTTTGCAATCTTCTGAGCATCCAAGATGTGCCCATAGCCCACATTATAACTTGCAAGGGTAATGAGCACCCTATCCGGATCCTTTGCTTCATCATGCCTCTTATAAAGTCTTTTAAGGTATTTGACGCCTCCTGTGATACTCTGTTTTGGATCGAGACGATTTTCAATACCCATATCTTTAGCCGTATCCAGGGTAAGCTGCATCATTCCTCTCACACCCGTAAAACTCTTTGCCCTAGGGTTAAAATGGGATTCCTGATAGACCATAGCAGCAATCAATCTCCAGTCAAAACCATGTTTTTCAGCAGCCTCTTTTATAATCTTTTTATATTTCGGAAGCCTCGTCTTAAGCCTTCGGTGGTATTTTTTCAAATCCACGTAATCGAAAATTTCAACATTTGAATAGTACTTTTTGTAGATCTTCGCAAAGGTTCCGTCCTCTTTTATCTTTTTAAAAAATTCATTTATTGCTCTTTGTAGCCCTGCTTCTCCCTTCTTTACAGCCCATGCCAGAGATTGTTGCTCTTCTATGGGAAAGGCAATCTTAACATCCGGATAGTATCGGCGATTTAAGAAGGCTACATTGGAATCAGCTATAGTGACCTCTATCTCCTTTTCAGCCACCATTCTGATAAGCTCTTCTGTAGGGGTGTCTTCATGCACCTGGATAGTGATATCCAATCCCTCATTTTTAAGCTCATTTAACCGCTCTTCATAGGATGTGCCACGGCGAACATGTATGGTTTTCCCATTTAGATCTTCAAGGTTTTTTATTTTATCATTAGTCGTATGAATGACAGCCTGTTGTTGGATGGCAAGATATTCATCAGAAAAATCTATTAGTTTCTCTCGTGATGGCGTGATGGTCAAGCTGGCTGCGATAAAGTCACCCCCTCCATCGTTGAGTGCATCGAAAAGCTTTTCCCAGTGGGATGTGACAACGTTTAATGATACACCCAAATAATCACTAAATGCCTTGGCTAAATCGTATTCAAAGCCCATGGGTTTGCCCCGATAAGTATAATAACAGTGGGCATTATTCCTTGTTATAACGGTGATCTTTCCAGACTCCTTTATCTTGTTAAGCACACCCTTTTTTGTACATGAAAGGAAAATGGGAAGACTTAAAAGAATAAGGATTAGAAATACATTTTTCCATTTTTGTGTTTTCATGATTATTTCTCGCAAATGACACCGTTCTTTCAAGTCAGTATTCTTCATAGAGGAACACTATGTACTAATATGGCCAGAGGCAAATCCTGTATACAATTATGAGCTTTCAAGCAGATTTTAAAAGCGGGTGCAATTAAAACTGTTGGTATAGTTATTTAAGCGGCTTTTTTGTAGAAACTTTCCCAATATTGATCCCACTTATTGTTTGCACGCAGAGTTCTTAATCCCAGCATATTTTGCGCATTGGCTTCCTTCCACCAGGCCCCGGCGATTTTCAATCTTTCCTGAGTTACATAGCGATGAGCGCTTTCAATCTCACCGGAACCAATAGGTAAACCGGCCTCCAATGCCCCTTTATAAT
>QMLT01000191.1 GCA_003646875.1 Deltaproteobacteria bacterium | reverse complement strand
CTTTATAGATTCACAATGCCTTTCTAAAAAAAATCAAAAGGCCTTGACTCCCCTAAGAGCTTATGATATTGAATGAATCGTCATTCATAATTATCTATCCCCGTTGATTTGTTTTATAAGGAGAAAAAAATGCATCACAAAATTCAACCTGCCCTAGAGCATTATCTGGGTATCCCTGGTTATTTTATTACCTTGTTCATTTTAATAGCCGGCCTTGCCCTCTTTTTTTATATCATCTACAAAAGATATCTATTGCTAAAATCTGCCAAACCAGATCTTCGATTTAATTCATTATGGCAGAGATTCTATAGTCTCATTATCTACGGTATTTTCCAGAAACGACAACCCCGATATCTCTGGATTGGCATATTACATATTATGATCTTTTGGGGCTTTGTTATTCTTGCCCTGCGGTCAATAACCCTCTACGGGCTTGGAATAAAGGCCGAATTTGTTTTTCCCTTTATGGGAGGCTCCATAGGGGAGTTTTATCATTTCCTTAAGGATATATTTGAAATCATCGTCCTATTTGCCTGTATTTCTGCTATATTGCGCCGAGCTATATCAAGACCTGCCAGATATGAATTTAAGCATGGAAAGGCCCACAAATTTCACGCCTATCTGGTGCTCGGCCTGATTAGTTTTCTAATGGTAACAGATATGGCTGTTGATGGAAGCGGAATTCTGCTTGGAGAGAAATCTGCCTTCTGGCTGCCTGGCGCAAATGGCGCTGCCTATCTCTTTCATGGTCTCAGTCAAGATACGTTAAAATCGATCTTTCTGTGGAATTACTGGCTTCATATCCTGACACTGATGTTCTTCCTCAACTATCTCCCACTTGGGAAACACTTTCATATTATTACAGCCCTCTTTAATGTGTTTTTTAGAAAGCTTAAAAAGGGTTCCATAAAACCCCCGCGATGGGATATCCAAAATATTGAGGAACTCGATTCCTTAGGAGTGGAAAAGGTAGAGGATTTTACCTGGAAACATATCCTTGACTTTTTTACCTGCACCGAATGCGGCCGATGTTCCGATAACTGCCCTGCAAATACAGTTGGACGGCCCTTATCACCTATGGAAGTTACCCTGAAGATCAGGGATTATGCCTATCAAAGCAAGCCTCTCTTTAATTTTAAAGGAAAAACAGGCGCCAAGGCCAATGACCTTTCCCTGATAGGAAATGTCCTTGCCCCTGATGAAATCTGGTCATGCACCACCTGTGGAGCCTGCGAGGAGGAATGCCCGGTCTTTAACGAATATATCGATAAGATGGTAGATTTAAGGAGATATATGGTCGAGTCGGGCATGGTTCCCAAGGATTTTCAGGATGCCCTTATGAAATTTGAGAAGACAGGCAATCCCTTTGGCAAACCACCCAGCAAAAGGGCCGATTGGGTCAACGAGTTAGATGATGTCCCTGTCAGGATACTTGAAGAGGGAGATGAGGCGGATGTCCTCTATTTTGTTGACAGCTACGCCTCTTTTGATCCACAGATACAACAGATAGCCATGGCTATTGTCAGGGGCCTCAATAAAGCAGGCATAAACTTTGGTATTCTTGGCCCCAGGGAATCGGATTCAGCCCATCAGGTGAGAAGACTCGGTGAGGAAGGCCTCTTTCAGTTTTTAGTGGAAGAGAATATTGAAACATTCAGGACAGTTAAATTCAAAGAGATTGTCACCACAGACCCCCATGCCTTTAATACCCTGAAAAACGACTACCCTGGCGATTTGGTTGTAAAACATTACACCGAATTTTTTCTTCCCCTTATCGAAAGCGGCCGGCTAAAGCCCACTAAATCGCTTGACAATAAAGGCATATATACCTACCATGACCCCTGTTATTTAGGACGGCATAATGGTATCTACGATGCCCCAAGAAGGATCCTTGCCTCGATCCCTAATATCCAGATAGTAGAGATGGAGAAAAACAGGGATAGAAGCTTTTGCTGTGGCGGCGGCGATATAAATCTCTGGTATGACATCGAGGAGGAAGATATTAGAATGGGTGAAAAAAGGGTAGCCATGGCCCATGAAGCAGGCGCCAATGTTATTGTTACTGCGTGCCCCTTTTGTCTTCTCAATTTTGATGATGCCATCAAGACAAGCGGACTCGAAGGTCAGATGAAGGTGGTTGACTTGATGGAACTTTTTATGAGTACATTATGAAATTAGGGGCTTAGCCCTAATTGGAATATTGGGTTAAGGAGAATACATTATTGGTTGAGGGATTAACGATTTTTGGTAACAGTTCACCGCAAAGGCGCAAAAAACGCAGAGATTTAGCTATTTTTTGCTTTCCGTTGAGAGGACGGAAAGCAAAAAGACCAATCCCGCCAATCTTTGGCAGGACTAATCATCAACTATATCTGTCTGCCTTTATAACCGCATTGATGATCTTATTATTCAATTCGTTGATATCCATTCTGATCCAGACGCCTAAAGAATTTTTGAAACGTCAGATCTTTCCCTGCGTCATTTGCGTCTCTGCGGTAAACATTTACAATTTTTGAAACGGGAGGAATAGGAAATGGATATTGTCGTATGTGTTAAAAGGGTGCCTCTTACTGAAGAGGTGGATTTAGTAATTGATGACCAGAAAAAAGGGATTAAAAAAGACCAGCTTGCATTTGTTCTAAATGACTGGGATAACTATGCAATTGAAGAGGCTATCATCCTGAAAGAAAAGTACGGTGGCCAAGTTACAGCCGTTACAGTAGGCAGCGAGGATGATGAGGAGGTCTTGCGGAGATCTCTGGCTATGGGCGCTGACAGGGCTATCAGGGTTGAAGCAGGTGATATCAGCCGGTTTGATAGCATTGGAATCTCAAAGATTCTCGCCCGTGTTGTGAAGGATCTACCCCATGATCTCGTATTTACCGGAGTCCTTGCCGATGACGATAACGGTGGAGTGGTTGGCATGATGATGGCGGAGGAATTACAGCTAAATCATGCATGCATGATTACCGCTATTGAAATAGAGGATGGAAAGGCCCGGACCACATCAGAGCTTGAAGGTGGCCTTGGTGAAGTCTCGCTTGTCGAGCTGCCTGCCTTAATGACTATCCAGACAGGTATCAACGAGCCGAGATATGTCTCTATTCTGGGCATCAGGAAGGCCGCCAAAAAAGAGCTAAAAATCATGAATCTTGCCGATTTAGGCTTATCTGATGAGGAGCTCTCTCCTAAAACTATTGTTGAAGAGGTCTATCTGCCGCCAGAAACCGAGGGGGCTCAGATGTTAAGCGGAGACCCAGACACAATCGCTTCTGATTTTATTGAAATCCTAACAAAGAAAGGAGTGATGGAATAATGAGCGAAATATTTGTTATTGTTGAACATAGACTTGGCGAGACAAGGGATATAACCTTTGAGATGCTATGGAAGGCCGGCGAGCTTGCTGAAAAGCTATCACATACCGTTACCGCCATTATTCTTGGCCATGAGGTGAACTCCCTTGCTGAAAATATTTCTGACAGGGCTGATAAAATAATTGTATTTGATGATGAGAGGCTTAAAAATTTTAATGCAGATATCCATAAAGAGATCATATATGGATTGATTGAGGAGTCAAAACCAGCTCTTACACTCATTGGTAACACATCATGGGGGATGGAACTTGCTCCCTGTCTTTCTGTTAAGACTAATCTTCCCCTGGCTACCGACTGCATAGATATTATGCCTAAAGACGATACAATTATTGCCCAGAGGCAGATGTTTAGTGGAAAGATCTTTGCCAATGTTTCCTTTGCTGAATCTCAAGGATGTCTCCTTACCATAAGATCAGGTGTATTTCCCAAAGATAAAATTGGTGACAGGAAGGCTGAAATAATTCAAAAAGACTATCCCTTCACAGACATGGCCGTGAAAAAGAGCTTTGTCGAATTTGTTGAAACAGCAGCCGGTGATGTGGATATAACCCAGGCAGACCTGCTTGTTTCTGTTGGGAGGGGCATCGGAGAAGAAGAAAATATATCTCTTATTAAAGAATTTGCTGAAGCTCTCGGCGGAGTTGTTTCATGTTCCAGGCCTATTGTTGATAAGAACTGGCTGCCCAAATATTTACAGGTTGGCACCTCCGGCAAAACAGTCAGCCCTAAGGTCTATATAGCCGTTGGCATAAGTGGGGCCTTCCAGCATATGGCCGGAGCCAGTGGGGCAGGCACAATCATCGCTGTTAATAAAGATCCAAAGGCTCCAATTTTCAGGACGGCCGATTATGGTATTGTTGATGACCTGTTTAAGATTGTCCCTGTTTTAAAAGATAAGATACTGGAGGTAAGAAAGGGATAGAAAAAGGAGATTAAATGGATATTCTCGATAAGGCACTTAAAGAAGGTAGGGAGACACTTTCGGAATATGAATCCAAGATTGTTCTGGCTTCTTACCACATCCCGGTTACACGTGAAATAATTATTCAAAAGGATGATGATATTATTTCTGCAGCCCATGAAATCGGCTAT
>QMLT01000190.1 GCA_003646875.1 Deltaproteobacteria bacterium | reverse complement strand
TTAACCACTATTGATGGGCTTTTTGATGATGATCCGAGGCTGAATAGCAATGCACACCTCATTCCTTTGGTCGAAAAGGTAACAAGCAAGATAGAAAAAAAAGCAAGCTCCATTCCAGGCGCCTTAGGAAAAGGTGGCATGGGAAGCAAGGTAAAAGCAGCCAGGGACGTAGCCATATGCGGGATTCCAACTATTATTAGCAATGGTTTAAAAAAGAACATCATGAGGAAAATCTTTCAGGGGGAGGAAGAGGGAACTCTCTTTTTACCTCAATCTACCCCGATGCGGAGTCGTAAGCACTGGATTGCCTTTACAAAATCTCCAAAAGGAAGGATAATGATAGACAAGGGCGCGGAAGATGCCTTGATAAAGAATGGAAAAAGCTTACTTCCTTCAGGCATACTTGCTGTTTATGGAAAATTTAATCTTGGCAATTCTGTAATGATAATCAATAGGGAGGAAAAAAGCCTTGCAGTTGGCCTTGTCAATTATCATTCAACAGATGTGGAAAAAATTATGGGACAAAAAAGTTCTAACATAGAAAAGATCTTAGGGTATAAACATTATGATGAAGTTATTCATAAAGATAATCTCGTTTTAATTAATGATCTTTAGGTATAAATTCAGCCACCAAGTCTCAAAGGCACGAAGAGAGGATTCTGTCTCTTATTAAAGATGATATTTAAAGGATTATATATAATAATCTTGGTGACTTAGTGTCTTTGTGGCTGAACTATTACATCTTTAGAAAATATGCACGATTATGGACTTTAATGAAGCAATACAGGCGATGGCAAAAGATGCCAGGGAATCTGCCAGGTTTTTAAGGGTTGCTAAAAGAGCAGAAAAGGATGCTGCCTTAGCATTTATGGCAGAGCGAATTCTGGCTAAAAAAGAGGAGATAATTAAGATAAATGCAAAGGATGTTACATTAGCCAGGGAAAAGGGGTTAAATCCAGCAATGATAGATAGATTAACCCTCGATGAAAAAACAATTAAATCAATGATTGACGGTTTACATGAGGTTGCGGCCCTCCCTGATCCAGTTGGTGAGGTAACAGGTATGTGGAAAAGGCCAAATGGATTACAGGTCGGCCAGGTCAGGGTCCCCCTGGGAGTAATAGGCTTTATTTATGAATCCAGGCCTAATGTAACGGTTGATGCAGCTGCCCTGTGCCTCAAATCAGGGAATGCAGTGTTACTGAAGGGGGGATCTGAGGCTATGCACTCCAATTTAATCCTGAACGAAATTATATCAGAGGCATTGAAAAATGCCAATCTCCCAGAAAAATCAATTCAGGTGATCCCTTATAAAGAACATGAGGCAGTTGGTATTCTTTTGGGTATGGATGAGTATGTGGATATAATTATTCCCAGGGGTGGCGAGGGTCTTATCTCCTTTGTTGTTGAAAATTCAAGAATTCCAGTATTAAAACACTTTAAAGGTGTCTGCCATGTCTACGTAGATGAATTTGCTGACTTAGAGATGGCTCGAAAGATATGTCTTAACGCCAAGGTACAACGACCTGGTGTCTGCAATGCGATGGAAACAATGCTGGTACATAAAAATGTAGCCTCCTCTTTTTTGCCACCCATGATAGAAGAATTTATTAGGGCTGGTGTTGAAATAAGGGCGTGTGAGAATACGCTCAGGCTAATCCCTAATCTTATTCGAGCAAAGGATAGTGACTGGCCAGCCGAGTATTTAGATCTTATTCTGGCGGTCAAGATTGTCGACGACATGAATGAAGCAATAGATCATATTGAAAGATACGGCTCTAACCATACTGAGACAATTGTTACGAATGATTATAAGAAATCCCAAGAATTTCTGGAGAGGGTAGATGCCTCGGTTGTGCTGGTAAATGCCTCTACTCGATTTAATGATGGCTTTGAGCTTGGTCTTGGCGCAGAGATCGGGATCAACACATCTAAATTGCATGCCTATGGACCAATGGGTCTCAAGGAGTTGACCACCACCAAGTTCATAGTATATGGATCTGGACAGGTAAGGACGTGAAATTAGGTATCCTGGGAGGGACCTTTAATCCGATTCATTCAGCTCACCTTAGGGTGGCTGAGGAGATAGGTGAAGACTTAGGATTAAACAAGGTCTATATCATACCATCTGGTTTGCCACCACATAAGGAACAATACCCCCTCGCTGATTTCTCTCATCGTCTTGAGATGGCAAGACTGGCAAGTAAAATTTCCCCTCGGCTTGAGGTCTGGGATATTGAGGGGAAAAGGCCTGGTTTTTCCTATTCCATAGAAACACTACAGTTATTTCACTCCTCTTTTGGATCTAATCTTGAACTATTTTTTATAATCGGAACAGATGCCTTCATAGAGATAAAGACCTGGAAAGAATATCAAAATCTATTTAATTTTGCCTCATTTGTTGTTATTAATAGGCCAGGTCATAATAAAGAAAAGTTTTCTGAGTTTCTTGACTCTCTTAATGTCGGATTTATATGGGACCGGAAAAGAAAATGCTTTTGCCATCCATCGGGAAATTTCTTGCTTAAAAAAGATACTACATTGATGGATATATCAGCGACTCGGATCAGGGAAATGGTAGCCAAGAAAAAATCTATTCGCTTTCTTGTGCCTGAAGTAGTACGAGAATATATAGAAAAGGCAGGTTTGTACCTAAATTAATGAATCCTCTCGATAAGGCCCTTCTATGTGTTAACATCATCCTTGAAAGGAAGGCGCTTGACCCTGTCCTTTTTAAGGTTGCAAAGTTGACCTCCATAACCGACTATTTCCTTATTGCCAGCGGCAAATCCAGCAGGCAGGTCCAGGCCATTGCCCAACATCTACAGAGAAGAATGAAAGAAGAGGGCTTCACCGCTTTTGGCATAGAGGGTGAAAAGGATGGCCACTGGATCTTATTAGACTATAGTGATATTGTGATTCATCTATTTTACCAGCCAATAAGAGAATTCTATGACCTTGAAGGGTTATGGGTTGAAGCCCCAAGGATAGAAATAGATAAAAAGGCTGAGTAAGATGACAATTAAAAAGCTCTTTATTTTCTCTATAGCCTTATTCATAATTCTTACCCCTTTGGAAGAATCACGTGCTTCATTGCTATCGCCAGAAGAGGAAACTGAACTCGGCGCCAGATTTCTTAAAAGAATTAGATCTCAGTATGCGTTTGCCGACTATCCTTACATTGTTCAGTATATAAATGACCTTGGTAACTACATTGGCCGTCAAATAGAAGTGCCCTATTTCCCTCTCCACTTTTATGTGATAAAAGACACCGCAATTAATGCATTCGCAGCCCCTGCCGGTCATGTGTTTTTCTTTTCAGGCCTGATTAAAATAATGGATAATGTGGATGAGCTCGCCTCTGTGCTCGCACATGAGCTTGGCCATGTAAGCGCCAGGCATCTGGCTTTGAGGATAGAAAGATCCAAGAAGATTGGAATGGCCACAATGGCCGCCATTTTAGCAGGAGTTCTTATTGGCGGTGAGGCAACTGGCGCCGTTATGACAGGATCAATCGCTGCCGGAGTTCAGGCTGAACTCGGCTACTCTCGGGAGGATGAAAGGCAAGCTGATCAGTTAGGATTCAAATACACTCATATGTCAGGTTTTAACCCCCAAGGAATGATAACCACATTAAAGAAAATTCAAAGGGAAAATTGGTATGGCGGTCAGAATATACCGCCTTATCTTCTCACCCATCCTGGCGCCCCGGAGAGAATGGCCAATATAGAAACAATGGCGCGAGAATATAAAAAAATACCTGATTCAGATACAACAAAAAAACTGCGATCCCATTTTCCAATCTTTCATACTATGGTTATCGCCCTATGTGATGATAAGGAAAATGCAGCGCGGGAGTTTAAAAAAAGGCTTGCTGTAGAGCCTGAATCTATTTTGGCCCATTATGGTCTTGGTCTTGTCCTTGAAAGAGATGGTAAAATACATGAGGCCCTCAATCACTTCAAAATAGCTTTAAAAAGAAAGGGAAATTCTATCCCCATTATGTTTTCTATGGCTAAGGCCTATCAGACAATCGGCCAGTACCAAGAATCTGTATC
The DNA here is from genome assembly GCA_003646875.1 of Deltaproteobacteria bacterium. GTDB lineage: Bacteria > Desulfobacterota > DSM-4660 > Desulfatiglandales > B25-G16 > B33-G16. The sequence goes on along the minus strand of QMLT01000190.1, from coordinate 424 downwards.
TATTCTGCAAAAGGCCCTTCACCTGTCCCCTAAAGATAAAGATATTTTATATCTTTTAGCCCTGTCGTTTCAAGATCTTGAACGATATGACCAGGCATCAAGGATCTATGAAAGACTGACCTTCCTTCCGCCAGTCAAAGACATGGTCTATTATAATCTTGGCCTGGTCTATGGACGGCAAGGTAAGTTAGCCCTGGCTCATTATAATTTAGGCATCTATTCCAACAAACTGGGAAGAAAAAAAAATGCCCTTTTCCATTTTAACAAGGCAAAAGAGCTGGCAGAAAGCGAGCCAGCGCTAAAAGAAAAGATCAATAAGGCCTTGAAGGGGCTTGTTAATCATTAATTATTACTTGTCAGCCTGCCCAGATGTATTGTTTAGCAAAGCATTATTGGCTCTACTATACAATGAGGAGATTTAATA
>QMLT01000189.1 GCA_003646875.1 Deltaproteobacteria bacterium | reverse complement strand
TCGTCATCGCCATAGTCCCATATCCCATATATGGTTTGGGTACTGGTATCTGATACATCGGTTTCTGACAGATATATCCCGGTCCCAAAGACGACTATGTAACCATCTTTCTCACAGTGCCGCATGACATCAGGCTTTGTGGTGATTGGCTGGTTTGCCTGAAATACAGGTTTGGGGGTTGTCCCGTCTTTATAGGCTACATCCCAATTAAGGTAGCTCTCGTCTGTGAGGTCGAATTTCCACATATTCCCCTTTAGATCACCGGCATAGACGTAGTCAACTCTATCATCGTAATCAACATCGATTGCCACAGGGCTTGAGAGTCCATTGCAGGAACCCACTCCTGTATCTATTTTTCTAATTACAGCGCCATTTTCTGGATTCAGGATATAGAGCATGGCGTGTTCATTGACGCTGCTATATCCATTTCCAAAGATCACTACCGGGCCTAAAGAAGAGTCATTTGATTCGACAATCACAGGCTTACTAAAGGTGTAGCCAAGGTCATCATCACTGCCATATTCCCAAAGGACCTTTCCTGCCAGTGCAGTTTCTGAGGTAATAGAGCTAGCATTTGAAACATCCAGGGCATAATAGCCTTTGCCGCCTTTCCCCAATCCTCCCACCAGTATGGTTTTGTCCAGCGATGATACATAGTTCACAGTGGGTGTAAGGTCAACATAATACTTATGGGTGTACTCGGTATCTGCGAGCTGACTGAGGTTTTCAAACACCAGATTCGGGACATAGGCAAAAAGCTCTGAACCATCGTAGGCGGAGAAGGCATGGAGCATCCCGTCGTTTCCACCTACATATATAACGTCATCGTGAAATACAGGTGAAGAATGGACGAGATCACCAAGCCTTAAGTAGCGATCCCTGAAGGAACCACCATTACTTTCCTCATTGCTGGCATCACCACGCAGGAAGTTCAAGATGTTTTGGGCTGTAGCGGCATCCGCATTGAGCTGGCTTTTTTGAGTGCTTGATAAGCTGTCATATCTGAATGGTATGCCAGCCGAACCATCGTAGGTGGCTATAATCCGGCCGGTATCCCAATTTTTGGTTTCTAATTCATCGGCTGCTGACCATTGGTATGAGGTCGTAATAACCTCTCCTGTGGTTGTGTCAATCCCATAGGCCTTCACATCCCCTGTCCAGCCATCACTGTTGTAAAGGGCTTGAAACATGAGTATCTCCCCACCGAGTTTCATGTATAGATCGTCTCCATTCACGGAAACTGCCGAGGCAGATGCTATTCTTGACTCAATATTCTGCATTATGGAAAGTAATGAGTTCACAAGATCATCCGGCCTTGAGGCGCTCATGAATGTGCCCCTCCCATTCACGGCGGCATGCCACAGGTCATCAATTTTTTGTTGATCACCGGATCCAGGGTTTGGCCATGTGGGGTAAGGGCCATTTTCCATGTCATAGTCCTCAGGTTTTAGCGTGCCATATACGCCAAAGGACACTGTATAGGTGACCATGTGTTGTTTATTATTGTCATCCAAATCAGAGGTAGGCACCAGATTATCAAGGCCTGATGACAGGTCATTTTCGTAGTAATACATTGCCACATCGGCCAGGGTGTTTGAATAACCGTCGTCATAGGGTACGCCATTGTCTCCATCTGCATTGCCGACGCTGGGGCTATACCCATTCCAATATCCGTCGGTCATAACGATGGCAAATGCCTGCTGACATTCGCCACCATCGGCAGCGCTGGCATACGGTGAGTTGCCGATGCCCCCGGTTTGACCATCATTCTGATGAAAATATTGCCCAACCTTCTCTAAACCCCTTCTCAGGGGAGTGCCCTGTGCCTTAAGGACAAGGCTATATAAGGAGGTCAAGAGTGTATGTGATTCATCATCGCCCTCAACCTTCACCTTCAATACTGGTTGCACCAGGTTTCCGTTAATGGTCCGGAAGCCTATCTGCACCCCCTGCATGCTTTCAATCACTTTTGCTATGGAGGCGGTGGCGGTAAGCTCCCGTCTCCGGTAAAAGGAGTACCAGTTTGCAAAGTTCTGGCGCGCTTCTGCGTAGCTTCCGCTGACCTGGATATCCGAAGGCGGAGAAGTCGTTGGCGACAATTCTGTAACCTGCTGATCAGAACCACTGCCGCTGAGCCCGGTCACCTCATAATATTTTATATCCCCGTCAAGGATGACAAGATAGGGCTTGCTTTCCTCAGAAGACCATACGTAATAATGTGCCCTCGTGATATTGATGGTAGTCCCTGATGCAGGCACGAATTTCATCGCATCTGCACAATACTTGCTGTCACCAGCTACTATGGCATCGAGGTGCACGTACTCAGAACCACCACCTGAGAAATAGTATGTTCCCAGGGAATGCCACTGGCCCCCATTCTGTGTCTGGTCATAGCAACAAGCAGTGTCAGTGACTCCATTGTGATGGATTTTGTAGGAGACATCTGTTCGGCGCCCTGAATAATCACGCCACCATACGAAAACCTCATAATTCCCTGAGGAAAGCTCCGGAGTCCACCTGGCCCAGGCAGTGCCATCGCTACCAGCACTGGTAAAATAGTAACCACTATCATAGAAGTTACCGCTGCTCCCATAATCCCAGCCATTACTCGATTTTGAGAAACCAGAATCATCGTCGTCAACTATTACTGCATACTCAATTGTATAGTAGGTAGCATTCAAATCGAAGGTCGGTGACGAGTGCGCTGGATGAGACCTTGGGGTATCAGGATCTGCGTCGCTCATATCGGGCCATGGGTCATAGGTGACATTAGGGTCATAATACATCTTATTATATCCCGACCATTGAGACATCCACTTCAATCGGCCCGTGCCGCTCAAGATGCCGCTGTAAAGGTTGTCTCCCGGGTCATCAAAGACATAGCGTTCGCCATCAAAGAGCCCGTCGTTTTCATTTGTGATAAACTCCCAGTCCATGCTCCCTGAATCGTCCAAAACAAACATGATATTTGCAGGGGCTGCTTTTATCAGGGTGTTAAGAGGGATATCAGATATTTCCCGACATGCCCCAGGCGGCAATGAAAAGTAAGCTACTATGTTATGGTCTGAGGTAACATTAGTGAAGGTGTAAGAGGCTACTGCGCCCACTGAGACGGTATCCACCAGCACATCTGAGATGGAATTCCCCACATCCGCTGTTATGGTAAAGCTTTGGCTTGATCCCTCAACAACCGTCACAGGCCCTGATGGTGAGATGCCGCCGCCGCTTCCCGCGGTTGCCGTGATGGTATGGGTAGCGGCTGCAGTAAATTCTATGTGTAATAAGGGGGCTTTCGAACTATATCCATTGTAAGATTCAGCGACCCTTTTTCCAGAACCCTCGATGATAAAGACCATATCGTTTCCGGCTGACCATCCTGGCCTGTTAACAATCTCCTGGACTATCGATGAGATATCCGTGGTCTGGTAGGTTTGATGCGTGGTGGTCCATGGCTCAGGAGACCAGCTCACAGAGGCGCTGGTTTTGTTTCTGTTAGAAATGTTATGCCTGTACGACCAGCCACTCCTGAACCTGGGAGCATCATCAATATCCTCTCCATAAATAGCCAGAGTGGTGCTCGCGCTATCTTTCTCATCACATGAAAACTCTATATAGGCATTGGTGATGGTGTAGCCCTGGGGCACCTGTATATTTTGAAAGCGAATGCCCACTATCTGGTCACCGCCATGGTAAGACGAATCATTTATCAACTCCAGGTCACTGCTCGAAAGGGACATATGTCCATTACTCACCAGCTCTTCTGCGTCGTCGTTTCCCGTTGAGACCCTCTTCTCAATGGTGGCAGCCTGAGCAGGTGGTTGGAGGGTATAGGCTAGAAAAAAAACGGTTATGAGAAAAAAAATAGCGCTAAGTTTACGTTTCATAGGAATCACCTCTATCTTTAAAAAATCCAGGGCATGTAAGATATTTATCTTATTTGTCTTATTGAAAGGCCTTTCTGTAGCCAACCTTTATCACAACCAGACTTCTGTTCTTTTTACATCGACCATAGATAGCGTAAGAATTTACCTTAGATTTGCTCATGGCCAAGCTGCTGCCAGGAACGAGCCCCTCGTAAAGAGCCAAGAAATCGCTATGTGGAAGGGATGACGGTTGTGAATTAGCGACCAAAAAGTCATCATCAGGGGAAAAATCCGGGTTTTTGATACCTGGTAGCAAGCATGGCGGGGGGCTGGATTTTAAATCCTCATTTTCTAACGTCTGAGCGGCTTCCATTGCCCCAGCTTCTGCCATGTAAAAGTTTTGTTTATATATGATATCGTTTCCAGTGATCTGTATATCGATGCTTGCAGTCCTTGATGCCGCTATGCCTATCAGGGTGAGCAGCACCAGCATGATAAGGGCAAGGACAAGAACAGAGCCATCTTCATTATTAAGCACGGATTTTTCCATTGTCATTGTATTCATCCTTATAGTAAGTCTTTTTTTTACCCATCAGGCGCGAAGGAGCCACTGTATCTCCATGTCCCATGGTTATA
>QMLT01000188.1 GCA_003646875.1 Deltaproteobacteria bacterium | reverse complement strand
GACCCATAGACCTTTTGTGCCTTCTCTCCAGCAAGCAACTCATGCCACACAATTAGACGTCTACCTTTGTAGGCATAATAGACGCCGGTATCAAATACCAGCTGAGCAGCCGCCCAGATGTCCGGGCCTGTTCCGTCGCCTTCAATGTAAGGGATAATAGGATTGTCTGGAACGATGGGGCGCCCATCTACTCTCCAGTCTATGGTTTCTCCGGCCTTCTCAGGCTCATTCATCTTATTAGTCATATTGTTTCTCCAGTAATACAATATATTTCAGTTTTATACACTCGCATTATCTCCTTGATCAATGATCGGGCTCTATAAATTTCCTGCGATAAAAATTCAGCCGTCCACCCGCTAAGAGAATCATACGCTCCTGCCCTGAAAGGTCTATCTTGGCTTCATATTCAATATGCTTGTTCTCAACCTTGACGACAACCTTGTCCCTTTCGTTCAATGCCATGTGCAGATCGGTAAGTTGTATATAATCACCTTCAGTCATTTTGTTATAGTATTCATCCCTGATCAAAAGCGGCAAAACGCCGAAATTGATAAGGTTGGCCCGGTGAAGACGGGCAAAGCTTTTTGCCAGCACTGCGTAAACCCCGAGGTGCCGAGGGGCGAGCGCCGCGTGTTCTCGGCTTGAACCCTGGCCATAATTCTCGCCTCCCACAATGGCCACACCGGATTCAGCCTTGGCCCGCTCTGCGAAGTTAGGGGCTAATGAGGCAAAGACGAATTCAGAAATAGCAGGAATATTAGACCTTAGTGGCAGCGCCCTGGACCCTCCCGGCAGAATATCATCAGTCGTAATGTTGTCTTTGGCCTTCAGAAGCACCTTGAGATTAAGGGTGTCTGGCATGGGCTCTAATGCCGGCATGGGCTTGATATTGGGTCCCATGCGGATAGCAATTTCCTCTGTGTGCTGAGGTGGAGGGATAATCATCGAATCGTCAACGAGGAAACTTTCAGGATTTTCTACTACAGGCGGGATGCCTAACACCTCCGGATGAACCAGATGACCGGTCAGCGCAGCGGCCACCGCTACCTGAGGACTAGCCAGATACACTTCTGCGTCAGGAGTGCCGCTTCGGCCTGGAAAATTCCGGTTGAATGTTCGCACACTCACGCCGCCTGAAGGGGGCGCTTGTCCCATGCCGATGCATGGTCCGCAGGCCACTTCCAATATGCGTGCCCCCGCATCTATCATATCTGCAAGACTCCCATCTCTCGCCAGCATGGATAATACCTGTCTGGATCCTGGAGCAATTACAAGGCTAACGTGAGGGTGCGCCTTTTTTCCATGCAAGAGCTTGGCCACCAGCTTGAGATCACGAAAGGAGGAGTTGGCGCAGCTGCCGATCGCTACCTGGTTAACCTTTACGTGAGATAGGGCTTGCACAGGCTTGACCTTGTCTGGGCTGGGGGGACAGGCCACCAGTGGCTCAAGTTGAGATAGGTCTATCTCGATTATCTCATCATATCCTGCTCCTTCACGGGCATGGATTGGTGCCCAGTCGTTTCCCCTTTTCTGGGCATCAAGAAACTGCTTTGTTACTTCATCTGAGGGAAATAAAGAACTCCAGGCACCCAGCTCAGCTCCCATGTTGGTAATTGTCGCCCGATCGGGTATGCTAAGGCCCTTTACTGCCGGGCCCCCGTACTCGATAATTTTCCCGACTCCACCCTTGACGGTAAGTTCCTTCAAAAGATAGAGAATCACATCTTTCGCTCCCACCCAGGGTGGAAGTTTTCCTATTAAACGGACCAGCATTACCCTGGGCACTGTCATGTAAAACGGGATTCCAGCCATGGCAAGGGATACATCCAAGCCTCCAGCCCCCATTGCCAGCATTCCCAGTCCACCAGCCGAAGGCGTGTGGCTGTCGGAGCCCAAAAGCGTCTGTCCCGGCACACCGAATCGCTCCAGATGCACCTGATGGCAGATACCATTGCCAGGGCGGGAGAAGTGAACTCCATAGCGAGCTGCTGCGGACTGCAGGAAAAGGTGATCGTCTGCATTTTCAAAGCCCGTCTGCAATGTGTTGTGATCAATGTAGGAGACTGAACGCTTTGTTCTCACGCGATCAACTCCCAGTGACATAAATTCCAGATACACCAGGGTGCCTGTTGCATCCTGGGTGAGCGTCTGGTCGATTCGAATGCCGATCTCCTTTCCGGGGATTAGCTCACCCTCTTTCAGGTGCTCATCTAAAATCTGCCCAACGATATGATCTCTATATGCCACTCTATTGCTCCTTTCCCCATATTTAAAAGAAGTTGATACATGATCTTGCGCGGATTGTGCCTGGTGATTGTAAAGCAGTAGGCGCTATTAGTATTGTTAACGAGCGCATATGCTGGAAATATTTACTTTCTTTCATATTATTTGGGCAAAATCAAAGAAAAATTAAGCAAAATGAGGTGAACTTGTTTTTTGGTGGCGAAAAAGCTTGAGTTTTGATATACATATCTAATTTATTGAATTGGGGAGGGAGTAGAGAAATGGTAAAAACGGCTAAGCTCATTTTTGACGGGAAGACCTTTGAATTGCCCATTGTAACGGGAACTGAGGGTGAAAAAGCAATTGACATCTCCAATCTTCGGGCAGAAACCGGGCTCATTACCCTTGATCCGGGGTATGCAAATACCGGCAGTTGCAAGAGCAGCATTACCTTTATGGACGGGGAGAAAGGAATCTTGCGCTACCGGGGTATTCCTGTTGAGCAACTGGCAGAGCACTCCAGGTTTGTAGAGACCGCGTATCTGTTAATCAATGGCGAGTTGCCAACGAGAGAAGCGCTGAGTCGTTTTTCTGGCTTGTTGAACGATCACTCACTTGTCCATGAGGATATGCGTGCCTTCTTTGAGAAATTTCCCAGAGGCGCTCACCCTATGTGCATTCTGGCCTCGATGGTAAACGCCCTGAGGGCATTTTATCCTGAGATCCCGGAACGAACCGAGGAAGAGGAGGTAAATATAACATTCTCGAGACTTCTCTCCAAGATAAGAACCCTGGCTGCAATGTCATACAGGATCTCTCTGGGCCATAAGGTAGTATATCCAAGGCATGACTTATGCTATTGTGCGAATTTCCTCAATATGATGTTTGATTCCCCTGTCAGGCCCTATACCATTGACGATGACATTGTAAAGGCACTTAATGTCTTCTTGATCCTACATGCTGACCACGAGCAGAATAGTTCAACTGCAGCTGTTCGATTGGTGGGCAGCTCTCGCGTCAACCTGTATGCAGCTATTTCTGCAGGGATAGCTGCCCTCTGGGGACCTTTGCATGGAGGGGCTAACCAAGCGGTAGTTGAGATGCTTCAGGAAATACATGACTGCGGGGGAGATCTGGCCCCCTTTTTGTCGAGGGCAAAAGATAAAAATGATCCCTTTCGTCTAATGGGATTCGGGCACAGGGTCTATAAGACCTATGACCCGAGAGCGCGCATCATGAAAAAGATGTGTGATATAGTCTTGAAGAAGCTAAAACAGAAAGATCCCCTTCTGGATATAGCCAAGCGGCTGGAAGAGATCGCCTTGAAGGACAGCTACTTTATAGATCATCATCTCTACCCGAATGTAGACTTCTACAGTGGTATTGTTCTTAGGGCGATTGGCATTCCGTTGAACATGTTTCCGGTCATGTTCGCCATTGGGCGCCTTCCCGGGTGGATTAGCCAATGGAAGGAAAGCCACGAAGATGCGGATTGGAGGCTTCATCGTCCCCGCCAGGTCTACATAGGCCTGAAACAAAGGGATTATGTGCCTGTAGATGAGAGAGGTTAAGCGCCCTATGAGGCATGTGAATATAGGCAGTCTGGTAGCTATCGCTATCCACCTGAGGGTCTATTTAGTGGTGAGCTTGGAGCAAAGGCACAATGCCTAATAAATGGGGACTCAGGGAATCCCTATGGGTTAAGCCAATTAAAGCACTGTGATGTGATTGCCATGGATGCGCCTGGAAGTGGTGGATATGGAGATAGCCTGGAGCGGGATCCGGAATTAGTTGAAAGTGATGTCGCTGATGGATACGTGAGATTAGAGAGTGCGAGAGAAGACTATGCGTGATCAATCCGCAAACCATGAAGGTGGATAGGGACGTTACAGAAAAGTTAAGAAATTCTCTGAAGAAATGATAATCAGAACCTACTTTTTCTTTTAGCAGGTGATTGTGGCAAGGGAAAGATTCGAGCTGGAAACTCATACCAACGTGGCATTTTAGGTTATCCCCTCTTATTGAGCGCCTCATCGCTTTTTTGAGCAATTTCCGCACGAACGTCCAGCTTAACAAGAAGTTGATCGGCCGTAGTTATTCAGGTAGTTAAAAAAAATTACGCAAAGAGGATGCTTTTAACTCTTTTAAATTTGACAAATTATTTGCTTTAGCGCAATTATAGCATATAATTAGATTACATCGAAAAACTCCTAAGTACTTTGACGTCACCACTAACGAACTCAGGACCATTGTTCCAGATCCGGATTCGCCATAAGG
>QMLT01000187.1 GCA_003646875.1 Deltaproteobacteria bacterium | reverse complement strand
TCGAGCTAATCTTGGCATGGAATGTATTTACCATAGCATTCTTTTCTTGTCAATTTATTTTGTTACCAGCGTCCCCCTTCACGAAATTTTTCGACCGGTTCTTGGCGTTTTAAAAGAAACCGTTTATGTAATAATAATATTGCTATAATCTTTGGTATTTGATAAAATTTATATGTTTGCTGCGTTTATTAATTCCCTCAACTTTGAAACAAGGAGCAACTACAATGTATAAAACAAAAGTTTCTAAAAAAGGATTATTTATACCCCTCGATTATGTTAAAGGATTGAACGAGGTGGTTGTTATAAGAAAAAAAAATGATTTGATTATTCGTCCAGCAGAGACGATGACTGAAAAAACCGCCGGGATTATCAAAACCAATCTGAGTGTTCATGATGTTCTGAATTCTTACACAGGTTATCTGGCAAATCTAGAAAGTAATAATGAAACTGTCACACTTTAATGAACCAGGCTCCATTCTTATTGACGCTAACATTTTTGTCTACCATCTAACAGGGGAGCAAGATTATGGGGCAATATGTTCTGACTTTCTAAAACGAGTAGAACTTTCCGAAATAAATGGTGTAACTTCCGTCTTAATCATAGATGAGGCAATATTTGGTATCCTGATTACCAACGCCGCCAATATTCTAAAGATCACCAAAATCAGTACAATACGTAATCACTTAAAAAATGATAAGAAACTATGCAAAAGGTGCTACCAAAATGTAGAAATCTTTCTCGATTACATTGATATATTAAGAGATGGTGGATTAAAACTCATTGACAGTATCAACTATCCTTTATTTAGAGACTTACTTTCCTTCATTAAGACCGGCATAACCGGCTTGCCTCATGACCTGATTCACATCAAATTGTGCCGTGATCTCAAGATAGATCATATTGCCACACAAGACAGTGACTTTGATAATGTTCCCGGCCTCACGGTATGGAAGCCTCTGACCAATTAACAATTAACATTGGTCAATTACCAATTAGCATTGATAACTGATAACTGCTAATTGATAATTGATTGCTATCTTTTAAGATTACCCTGCTCAAAAATCGCATCCGAAAGTCCAATGTTATAATCCACGTTGTCATACTGCATCAGGGTCTTTGACCACTTGCGGGCTTTTTCCACCATTGTCTTGTTGAGCGTCAAGATGCCCTTGAGCTCCTTGAATCCACCATAGATCGCTGTCTTAAACTGCTTACCCCTTTTGTTGTAAAACTCCGTCTTGATGGGTAGCCAGGTATCTTTCCTCACCCAGATAATCCGCTTTGAGTAATTGGTATCTTTCTGCTTTTTGCTAAACCGTTCCACCACATAACAATCAACTCCAGATAATTCCTCACTCCTCAAAAGCCTGTGTTCGTCATCATCCACCTCTTTTTGTTCAATATCCTCATTGGCAAAGTCACTTCTCATAAATGAGCCCTTTTTGCCTCCTCCGCTAATACGCTGAACCAGACTCTCGGCCGGAAGAAACACCCACATATCATCATCCCGTTCAATATCCTCATAACTCCATGTGAGGTACATGATCCCTCGCACATCCGGCGGTTCAATGAACTTGATCAATCTCCGCTCATGAGGGCCGTATTTCTTGCTGTATGTCTCCATTTTCCTGACCAGCTTCTGCCCTTTGCGGTTGATGACCATAACAGCGGTGCATTTCCCATCCAGGCTGTTATCTGCAGAGTCCATTTTCAGGGCAATATCCCGGCCGGTGAGTTCTTCTGTCCAACCCAAACAAGGCAAAAAAACAAGTAGGCATATTCCAATTGCAATCTTTTTAACTTTATCCTTCATTGCCGTTCCATTTCTGTTTGATTTTGCCATAAAGATGTGTTAACCCTTTTTGCAAATAAGGAGAAATAATAGTATGGCTACATTAGCAAAGCTTTATCCTATTTTAAAAGACCTTGGACTTGAAGACGAAAAAGCAAATGAATTTGTTGAAATAATTGACCAATCACGCAGAGAAGGATTAGCTACTAAAGAAGATCTGAAAGATTTAGAAATTCGCCTGGTCAAATGGATCATTGGATTAATGATCGCCCAAACCTCCATAAGCATCGCATTGCTGAAATTGTTCTGACCTTTTGCAGAAAAGCCTCAAACATTATCACTTATCAATCTTCAATTATCAATTAACATTGATCATTGCTAACTGACCATTGACCATTGTTAATTCTCCAGTGTTATCTGCTTTTCCTCGCCAAGTGGCTTAAACAAAAGCAGCATGGTTGCCATCAAAGATAATGTCAAATCCAGGACACCTACCAGTCCCAGGGTCCAGAATACGCTCAATATTACCACCAATAGAGGTGTAATTACTCCCCGAGCCCCACGCGGGCTACCCAGAGCAGCATCAACATCTGTAGCACAATGCAAATAAGACCAAACAGAGACATCTCCCTGGCAATCATCTTATCCATAATCGGTGTACCCACCGTGTATACTTTCAGGTTTGCATACTCAGGTTTTACCAGAATACTATAGACTACCTGCGGGATTTCCTTGCGTGGGTCAACTTTTTCATCCTGGTAGCACTCGCACTCCAGTAGAATAGCAGCGGTCTTTCCATCCCCGGAGATAAGGTTGTCCAGATAAAGGGGCTCATTCATTGCTCTTTCTTTGACTAATTCCATCTCCTCAGGTTTTTAAGGATCTCCTCTATCAGGTCAAAAATCTCAATCCAGCTCTCGACATATTCAACATTGCTAAGGAACTTCATATCCTTTACGTAAGGGACATGTTCTTCAAGGTCTTCAGCCAGCTTCTTGATCAATCGGATTGTATCGGCTCTGAAAAAATCGTCGGTTTCGATGAGGACATAGACAAAATCCTCATTGCCAAAGGTATCTCTGAATTTATCAAGGAGAAGCTTGGTGAGGTCGCCTTCGAAAAACAAAGATTCATTGGAGGTGTCCATCTTGAGGGTGCGCATATCGTAGAAGGCAAAGATGGTCAGGATAAATACCAGGAGAAGCAGAAGCCATCTAAAACGCAGGATGCTTTCTGCCAGATAGGCAAAAAAGGTGTTGGTGCCGCTGAACTACTTTGAGGTGATTCCTGGATTCATAGTCTTCCTTTATTTCTATTCCGGTTTTGAAAGAAAATGCTTTGCCAAGACACAGCCCTGGCAAGAAAAAGAAAGGTACATATACCGGAGAAGCCAAAAAAAGCGCCAGGAGCACTTTTCTTGTCATGGCTCTGTTCTTCATACTTACGCGTCGCAGAGGCGGTAGAAGCAAACTATTAATCCTTTTGTGTTGATTTTTTTCTCTGTCGGTATTTCAAGAAACAAATAGAGATTCCAAAAACAAAAATGGAGGCCACAACTGCCCACACCGCCGTAGTGGACAAGCCAAAAAAATCGCCAGTTGTTTCTTTTGTCTTACCTGACATCTTTTCATTAGTCGTTTCTTTTTTCACTTTACTGGCAACGATACTAAAACCTCCAGGCGGTGGAGGTCCTTGTTTTGTTACAACGTGAAGTGGCCCGGCATCCATGATTACATTGTACGGCTCATCCGGGATCTTAATATCCATCTGGCTGTCTTCAGGCATCTTTCCCTTCCATAAAATCTTCGCTGTAGCCCTGCTCTTGACCAAAATATCAACCCCTGCGGCATCCTGACCCGTAGAAAACCCGCCTACAACAGTAATGGTGCCGTCCTTATTGTCTTCTACACTCAGCAATGGTGTATGGGCAAAGCATAATCCTCGGAGCAAAAAGAAAATGATTCCCAATAAGAAAACGATTGTTTTCAAATACCCTTTTGTAATCATGTTTAAGTCCTCGTTGCGAAAAGCTCCGTCACAGAAATCCAAAAATAGTATTTTCTGTTAATACTTATACTTTTCCACGCGCCAGTTGGAGCATGAAAACTACCGCCCATACGCCTGTTACACCACTCATAACCAGGTTAGCGATACCATTCGTAACATCGCCTATTGATATATGGGCAATTGCATGGGCAATGTTTGCAAGTACAACGAGCGCTCCAACAATCGTGGTAACCCAGTATCCTTTTTTACTTTTTAATAACAATGCCAGGAAGATGGGCAGCATCATTGCGCCAAACCAGACCGCAAACATTACAAGGAACCCTGTTCCCTGATAAGTCTTTAGCAATTCATCCAAAAGTTTTCCCTCATGCATCAATTTATCTGCGACCTGGGTAATCAATACAAAAGTATGCGTAAGCGTATGAATCACCCCGCCCAGGAAGAATAATACAAATAAGCCGGCGGCCTCAAAACGTCTAATATCCTGTCGATTCATGTTTCATCTCCTTTCCTTATTCAAATGGCATACTCCATACCCATCATCCATGCCCTCGGGGTGACAGGATAACCATCTATGGCGTCATAATCGCTATTAAATAAATTGGCTTTGTTCGAAAAGTACGTGATGGCCTCTTGAAGATGATGTCTGTAAGGGAAAGGGCGCAGAGATTTTAGCCCGCACACCGCGGATATGTGCGGGCAG
>QMLT01000186.1 GCA_003646875.1 Deltaproteobacteria bacterium | reverse complement strand
TATCAAGGGAGGGGAGATTTATCTATTTGTTATTATTAAGAAAAGAGCCTTTTGTATCAGAATAAGACAGATGTGTAAGGCTGAAGCCAAGCTGTAAAATAATGTTACAATTATAAACTTTTTTTACAAAAAAAAGATATCAAACAAAAAAAAGAAATGCAGAATCGCCAAGGCTTTAGGCGCCTGCCTCCAAGCTTTGTTTGTTAGGCCAACCATCTTCAACCTTAAATGATTGCCCGAGTGGCTGAAATCCTGATAACTCTTGGTATTTCAATTTATTTCTTGCTTTCTCAAAAAACCTTACCGTCTCTTCGGCATACAAGCGTTCTCCACAGTGCAAACAGACTTCAGCATTTACTCGATGTACTGCAGTATTTTTTCCGCCACGAAGCAATTTTTCGACTTCTTTTTGTTTCAGTTCGCCACTGCAAACTGGACATTTTTCAAAAGGTTTCATGGTTACTCCCTCCTGTTACGGAAATCAATCCAGCGATTTGGATCTGGTCGATAAGCCTTTATAAGAACTGCCCATTTATTTTCATTGTTGAAAGCCCAAACACTATGAACAGGATCGCCAGCGGAATAGTGGTCAGGTGCAGCGCCTTATGTACGCCCGGCATGTCGAAAATCCCAACTTATTAGGGGGGGTGGTATGGGAGCTGGGGGAGAAAAACCCCGGCTACCCGATTAGGCGATATTTCTATCTTGTTTAAAGGCTACCAATAAAGTTTTCTCCAACGCCTCTGGCAGTTCGATTTGGAAAAACCGATCATTAGAATAACCGTAATCTTCACCACTCTCGTCTATGACGCGAATGTAGCCATGAGAGGTCGCCTCATCATCGGGCAGGATTCGATACAGTTTTCCCACCTCCAGCGATGATGGGTAACCTTCATTGTTAATACAAACTGCAAATTGCATTTCTGGTTTTTCCTTTCTCTTCATAGTTAGTCAATCAAAGGAAATTTCAATTTGATTTCTTTCTTGCCGATACCGTGTGCCTCATACCAATGGATTTCTGCGGTATGAACCGTGCCATCTTTTAAGCATACCGTCCCAAATCCTTTAAACTTTTTCCATTGCCCTTGGCCATATTGTTTCCGGAATCGTGGTAAATCGCGAATCCCACGGCCCACCGCGATGGATTCAGCGTTTCTGATACTTCCAATAATTTCAAAATCCATCAGAAATTTATCTTATCCTCATTGCCTAACATTTACATATACGGCAATTTTGCCTGATCCCAATATACCGGGATTGATCAGACAAACAGGCGGATTTACCCTTAAAAATCCCGACTACATTATCTTTATTAACCATAACGGTTAGCCCTCCTTTTCGTTCTTAGATAGTTGGTATCTAAATACTCCCTGATGGAACTGGCTCTAAATTGGAATGGGAAATTACTCCCGTCATGATAAATGAACTTTCCATATTTATAGATTTGGTGACACAAAAATGGGCTACTTTTTCTCATATCAACAAGATCGACGTCTTTTTTTAGGAGATTTGATATTTCAGTCTCCATACTTATCCTCGTAAATGCATCCATATCCTTATGAAATAATATCCCCAAATCAATATCACTTTTTGATCTTGGATGACCTAACGCATGGGAGCCAAAAAGATAAACAGCAGAAATTTCAGGATATGCCTTGGCAAAGTTGACTATTTTAGCTGATTGATCTTTGTCGAGCATATAAATGCCTTTTTTAATTTTATTTTAGCCTCTTTTCATAAAGAACACAAGCTGGGTTTCAATCTAATCCATAGTCCCTAATCTTAGATATGAGTATAGGGCGGCTGATCTCAAGTATTTTGGCAGCCTTTGTCCTGTTTCCATCGGTTTTCTCTAATGCCTGCTCAATGAGCCTTTTTTCTAAAACCCGGGAAGCCTCCTTGATAGATGAGACACCTTCTGTTGCAAGATAAGAGGATGAATTGGCTTTAGTTGTAAGCGTTGAAGGAAGATCAGATATTTCTAAGGTGTTATTTGAGGCAAGTAGAATAGCCCTTTCTATGACATTTTCTAACTCACGTACATTGCCTGGCCATGGATATGTCATAAACTGTTCCATTACCTCGGAAGAAATCCCTGTAATAGTCTTTTTTAGCTTCTTGTTATAGATGCCGATAAAATGTTCTGTGAGCAGTGGTATATCCTCTACCCTTTCTCTTAAGGGTGGCAGGTATATATTGACAACGTTTATTCTATAGTAAAGATCCTCCCTGAAGTTCCCTTTTTTTATTTCCTCGCCCAAATCTTTGGCTGTGGCTGCGATAACCCTGACATCTATCTTCTTAATCCCGGTGGAGCCCAGAGGGGTAATTTCTTCTTCCTGCAGCGCTCTCAGGAGTTTAATCTGCAGGGAGAGTGGAAGCTCACCAATCTCATCTAAGAATATCGTGCCATTATGCGCCTCTTCAAAACGGCCTATTTTATCCTGCCTCGCATCGGTAAAAGCGCCTTTTTTGTAGCCAAATAGTTCACTTTCAAGCAAAGTTTCCGGGATTCCACCACAGTTGATTGATACAAGGGCGTTGTTATGTCTTGATCCATTAAAGTGTATCGCCCTTGCAATCAACTCCTTTCCAGTGCCGCTCTCACCAGTGATGAGAACAGTGGTCTTGTAATCTGCTACCTTTTGTATCAAATCAAAAACTGACTGCATTGCCTTGCTTTTTGCTATTATGTTGTTGAAATTGTAACTTTTTTCGATTCTTTGAATCTGATCCTTTAATTTCACATTCTCTCTTTTTAATCCCTCTCTCTCCTCTGCCTTTTTCAATGTTAAAAGGACCTCATCTGTTTTGAACGGTTTGCTAATATAGTCATATGCTCCCAATTTCATAGCCTCAATCGCTGTATCTACTGTTCCATAGGCAGACATCATGATAACAGTTGTATCAATGAGCTTTTCCTTTGCCGATTTTAGAAAGGTCATACCATCCATTCTGGGCATCTTTATATCGCATAGGATAAAATGAAATTGCTCTCTTTCTATCGCATCCCTACCTTCCTTGCCATCTGCTGCTGTTTTTACTTCATAGCCAGATTTCCCTAAGAGCGCCTCAAGCATATGCCTCATATTGGCTTCATCTTCGATAATGAGGATTCTTTTTTTTGTCATGACAATTCTCTTAGTTGCTTTTTCACCACAAAGCCTGCCCTGGCGCGACATCCTTGCTTATATTACAATCTCTGTAATATTTCTCAGGTTTAAGCAACATAGCCTAAGCATTGCAAGCCAGTACTGGGCCAGGGACACGAAGTCACCGGGTTCAATTTTCAATTGTCCATTTTCAATTGTTTGGGTCTTGGTGACTTAGTGGCAGAGTAAAGTGGAAGGATAACAATAATTTTTGTCCCCTTCCCCGGTTCACTTTTTACCTTTATATCTCCACCTATATCTTCAATAATTCTCAAACTGACCGAAAGCCCCAACCCTGTGCCCTTTCCCGGTTCTTTTGTAGTATAAAATGGATCAAAGATCCTGGTAAGGTCTTCGGCGGGAATTCCTGGTCCATTATCAACAAACTCTATGTATATTCTGCTGCCACTTACCTTTTTATTTGGTTTAGTCTCTGATGAAAGACTGGTTCTTATTGATAACGTATTTTTTTGTGATTCGTTCTTTGTTTGATTTGCCCCCATAGCATCTATTGCATTCATTGACAGATTTAAAAACACCTGCTTTAGTTTGTCTGGATCAGCAAGAACGTTATCCTTTTTTGCCCCTTTATCTAAAAAAATTTCACTGTCGGACACCATCGGCTGGGGTTTGAGTATATCTACCATGTCGCCAATAATTTTATGAACAGATACTACTTTCATCTCTCCCTTTGATGGCCTGGAAAAGTCAAGAAGATTTCTAATAGTCCTATTTACCCTGCCTATCTCTTTCTCGATGCGATTAATAAAGTCCTGCCTTTCTTCGTTGTTTAGGTCGCTTCCTTTAAGAAGACCTAAATAGCCAAGAACGATCCCTATCGGATTTCCAATTTCATGAGCGACACCTGAGGCTAATTTCCCAACCGAGGCCAATTTCTCGGATCTTATTATCTCTTCCTGGGCTTGTTGTAACTCAAGATTTGCTTTTTCCAGAGAACGTATGCCTGTCTTTAACTCTGCCTTATTGTCTTCAAGACGTCTCAGCATTGCATTAAGAGAACTTGATAGCTTCCCGAATTCATTTTGTTCTGCACCAGAGGTAAGGAAAAACGTGTCCCCCTCTTTAAATTCTTCGGCCTTTTTAACAAGGCGGTTGATCGGTCTTATTATACTCCTGTAAATAAAATAAAAGCTTAATAATGCCAGAAATAGGGTATTCAATAGGATATAGAAAAAAACAATTTTTTGATAAGGATGACTGAAAGGAATATTGTAGAGGGAGGTTACAACAATATCAACTAATATCATTGCTAAAAAAAGGATGATCACCAGGATTACAAAGATTCCGGTTTTTAAACTATATGCGGATAGTTTCATGACAAAAGTTAAAAG
>QMLT01000185.1 GCA_003646875.1 Deltaproteobacteria bacterium | reverse complement strand
TCATAACATGATGCAAAACACCGGGAGCGTCAAGCCGAGCTAATCTTGGCATGGAATGTATTTACCATAGCATTCTTTTCTTGTCAATTTATTTTGTTACCAGCGTCCCCCGTTCATACAAGATCTAATTATCCCTATATTGATGTGTTTATATTTTGCTACTTTTCGATATATCGTAGGTAGCTGCGAGGAAATTCATTATTTTGCGGCAAGCTTACGGCTGTGGTTGGGTTTTGTCAAGAAATAACGCTCTAACGAGCGGCGCCGCACCCTTGCAAATTGCGGCTTTATTACATAGAGTGATTTTGATTCAATTTTGTTTTATTCTATGGGCTTAAACATAATAAAAGCTTAGATGAGGCTCCACAAAATAAATCTTTTGTCTATGTAGACTTTTTTCTCTATCAATCGTCTAATATTATAAAATGAGCGCACGTGATACAATTTATGGATGATGAGAGACGACTTTTCAGTGAACTGGTTGAAAACTATCAGAAAAAGGTTTTTCAGGTGGCTTTTGGTATGCTTGGTAATAAAGATGAAGCCCTTGATATTACACAGGATGTTTTTGTAAAGGCATTCAGGTCGTATAAAAAATTCCGATTTAACGCATCCCCTGAGACATGGTTGATCAGAATAACAATAAACAGGGTAAGGGACTACCTTCGAAAAGAAAAATTAAGAAGGCTTCTTTTTTTACGGCCTGGAAATACTTCAGATAATCAAATAAATAAAATGGCAGATAACAACGAGTCGCCCCAGGAAATTCTCAAAGAAAAACAATTACAGGCTCACGTGAGGGCATTTCAAGATGGCCTCAAGGGAAGAGAAAGAGAGGTCTTTTCACTCAGGTTTGGTAATGATTACACTATTAAGGAAATCTCTGAATTAACCGGTATCAGCCAGAGTTCAGTAAAGACCTATCTCTACAGGGCCTTAGACAAGGCCCAAAATTATCTTGCTGACTGGAAAACACAATGAACAATATTCACCTGAGCAATAAAGAGATTTACTCCATGATGGTTGAACCGGATACGATCGATGAAAATCTGCAATTACACCTGAGGAAATGCAAAGATTGTCGAAAACGACTTAAGAGGATAAAGGGATTTTTAAAGGCCTATCAGGAAGAAATTGAGCATACTGAGATAAATTGGACAAAGGAGAAGGGGAAAATACTTTCAACTGTATCTGACTATCGGGCTCCTGCATTAAGGATGCGATGGGGAACGGCTGTAGTCCTCTCATTTATAATAGTTATTTCTGCTGTTTTATTGCAACAGATCTATTTCCAACCAAATAGTGACAGGAAGATCGAAGAAACAGGATTACAAAAGGAAATTTGGTTGTTTCCAGATAGTATAGGTGAAGTGGAATTTCCTCAAAGCATAGCAGTTCTCACTGAGTGTGAGGGGGAAGATTTCCAGCAATTTTTAAACTTTTTTTTACCAATAGAGGAGGAGCGTAATGAAAAAAAAGATTTTAATACTAACAGTCTTCGCATTAATAGGTTCGATCAGTCTATCTTTGCCTAACCTTTTTGCCTTTGATCCCTTAGTAGGTGGTAAATGGTGGCACAGGCCAGGTGTGAAAGATACATTACAGCTAACACCTGATCAAATCGACAAGATAAATAAGATCTGGATGGAACACAAAAAACGCCTCATTGATATTAAAAGCGATATAGAAAAGGCCTATCTTGACTTAGAAAACATGATGTCCAAACCTACGACAGATAGACAGGAGGCCTACAAATTAGCAGAGAGGCTTGGTCAACTTCATTCCCGGCAGATTGAGAACCGTATTAAGATGGGCATAGACATTCGCCAGGAACTTTCGATTGAGCAATTTGAGAAACTTAAAGGCCTACGTAGGGAATTTACACGACGGCTCAGAGAAAAAGGGCCTCGAGCGGGCAAAAAAGGCGGCGCAAAACTCAATTAGGAAAACGCCCTCGGGGAATAAACGGGTAATCATGAAGACCTAAACTTTGCGAGATAGTTTTTAAGAAGTTTGCTGTCATTGGGATTCATATTCATAAACTGGATTCCCATCCCCGGGGGCATTTTTTCGGTGCTCATATCTTGAGGCCTTATCCACATTACCTTGCCCTTGGTAGTGATTTCCTGATTGCTGTCAGGAAGGTTGAATTCCAGGTCTAAAAGGGAGCCTACCGGGAGATTCTTTGTAGTATGAATAAATAGTCCTCCTTGTCCAAAATTAGCAATATAGGACTTAAAAAAATCATCTGCCTTTTTGAAAGAGATATTAATCTTTCCGCTTACCCTTTTCCCTATTCGCCTGGGCAAAGAAACCAGACGCTGTGTGGTTTTTCTCAGTCTCCTGACAAGGGTAGTTATTATCTCTCTAAAATCTGAGTCTATCTGGTTAAATTCCTTATCTAAAAAATTCTTATCTATTAACTCTAACACTGTGTCCTCAAGCGCAATAGCAGTAGCCCATCTGGGGGAATGATCAATATAACTCATTTCTCCAAAAATATCACCAGGCCCTAATATCTCCACAACAATCTTTCTGTCTTGAACCGTCTTGCTGATCTCCACCTTCCCTGCGCCTAAAAGATAAACAGCGGTTCCATGACTGCCTTCCTTAAAGATAACATCCCCTGCCTTATAGGTTTCTCTTTCAATCGTTAAAAACATTTTGAATTCACATTTTTTTAACGTCTGCAACTACTCAAGTATCTGGCCACAAAGACACTAAGGCACCAAAATAATAGAATTATTCTTTATAATAGCTTTTTTAATGAGGGACACATCAAAATGAATAAAATGACTCCGTTATTCAATCTATATTTATCTTCCCCGAGCGCTGTCCGTCTGGTAGTTCTTTGGGTCTTGGTGGCTGAATACTTACTAACTTTTTTAATTCGTGGGTCACCTTCCTCACCTGATCCCTGGTATTCCTCAGGCTCCCCTCGTTATTTATGATGTAATCCGAAAGCAGTTTCTTCTTCTCTATATTAATCTGGGCATTTAACCTTTTTTCTATTTCTTCTTTTGTGAGAACGCCTCGCTGTATCGCTCTTTCAATTTGAAGATCTCTTGATATGTAAACTAAGATAACCTTATCAAATTTTTGTTTCAAACTCAATTCAAATAAAAGGGGAATATCTACAATAATAATAGCTTTCGGGTCTTTCTTTTTAATGTCCTTAAGTAAAGTGTCGCTTTTCTCAAATATCCTGGGATGGGTAAAGCCTTCCAGGACCATTCGGCTCTGTGCATCAGAAAAGACAATTTCTGCAAGCTTAGAACGATTCAGGGTTTTATCGGAAGATAGGATCTCCTGACCAAAATAGTCAACAATATCTTTCCAGGCAGGACTATCAGGCTCCACAACAACACGGGCAAGATAATCAAAATCAATTACATACGCCCCCTCATCTTTGAACATTTCTGCCACAGAGCTTTTCCCGCTCCCTATACCACCTGTCAATCCTATTGTTAACATAAGAAGTGCCTAAAGTTATCCTAAATCCAAAAACCAAGAATCACTTATCTTTAAACGCCTAAGTGAATAAATCCACGAAACCAATTAGTTTCTCAGAAATACATACACAACGGACTACTGACCCGCCTGCCGGCCGGCGGGCAGGCAACTAACTACTGACATCATCTCTTCTTCAATAAGACATATAACGCACCTGCTCCCCCATCACAGGGCTTAGCAGTGACAAATGCCAGGACTATTTTTTTTAAAATTCCCCTTCTAAACCATATCGGAAGCTCCCTTTTAATGGCAGGCTGGTGATTAAAAGAGCCTAATCCTCTTCCGTGAACAATAAGCACGCACCTCATACCTTTACGATAACTCCGGATTATAAATTCATCAACAGCGCCTTCCGCCTCTTTTTTTGTCAAGCCATGCAGGTCAATGTAATCCTGAATAGAAAATTCACCTCTCTTGAGTCTTTTCATGATCTTTGGGCCAACACCAGAAACTGCTCCCTCCATATATTCATCACTGAAAGAAATATCCCAGGCGCTCGATTCTTTCACCAGGTTTGAAAAATCTTCACCTGCCTTCTTATGATGCTTAAAAGAACGTTCAGGCACCGTCTCTTCCTTTATGAAGGCCGCTATGATTTTGTTTTTATCATCCTTTAAGGGAATAACATCTTTCATTGCTGACTGAAAGAGATCCTCATCATCTTTTTCCCTATTACTCTCAGATTGAGACTGTGGCGAAACAGGCTCTTTTCTTTTATCAAAAACTTTCAGATCTTCACTCAAACCCTTAAATGGTTTATCAAATAATGTCCTGTCTTCTTCTTTTTTATTCCTTGGATGTTCTATCCGTCCCCTTTTTTTCTTTCTTTTCATAGCAATCTCGTTGACTTTTTATTTGTTTTTACTTAAATAAAATGTAACTGCAAAGGTTGTCAGGTTCAAGGCTCGCAGTTCAGGGGTTCAATTCCGATTTATCGAGAAACTTTGAACCTGTGTACGATTATTTAATGATTTTACAGATTGCCTTTGCAATGTTTTATTT
>QMLT01000184.1 GCA_003646875.1 Deltaproteobacteria bacterium | reverse complement strand
GGATAGTCAGTCTCAAGCGCATTCATCCACCGCAAGGCAGAATGCCTTCAATCCCACACCCTTCATTTTTTCCTGTAGCTCTCTGATTTCTTCCATCAGCAGAGCTGTTTTTTTCTCTTCAGCCATTATGATCATTGCGGAGTTTTTGGCGGGCCAGATATGGGTGTTCAGGTGAGGGCCGCTTTTTTTGCCCACGCCCACTACTTCCTCCCAGCGTGTGTAATCTCTCAGCCCGGCTTTCTTGAGGGTCTCAAGTATTTCCTCATGTATAGCAATATTGTACACAATAAAAACGCATTTCATTTTGCTGCCTCTCCTTTTCTTAATTCTGCTCGTTTTTCAAAAATAGAGTATATTATAGGTACAAGGATGAGTGTGACAAGGGTGGAAAGTGTAAGCCCGGAAATTACTGTGATTGCGAATGGCTGCCACATTTCAGACCCTTGCGCTCGAGATAGTGCAAGCGGAACCATCGCCAAAAGGGTGGTGATTGTGGTCATCAGGACGGGTCTGAGCCGATGCGAGCCGGCCTGCTTTATCGCCTCAAAGAGGGAGAGTCCGCGGGCGCGCAGGATGTTGGTATAATCAATAAGGACAATGGCATTGTTTACCACAACCCCGACAAGAAGGATTAGGCCCATGAAAGACATGATGTTCAGTGTCACCCCGGTCAGGTAGAATGCCCAGATAACCCCGGTAAAGGCAAAGGGCACAGAGAAGGCGATAACAAAAGGTGTTTTAAGGGATTCGAACTGGGAGACCATCACCATGTATACAAGGAAAATGCCTACGATAAGGAGGGTGGCCAGGTCCCGGAAGGTATTTCGCTGTTCCTCCACCGCTCCGCCGAACGAGATACTCACGCCTGGCGGGATGTCCAGCTTCTTCAGCTCCTTCTCCACATCGGCCTTCACCTCGCCAAGGGAGCGCCCATATGTATCAGCCCCAACCTTTACGATGCGCTCCCTGTTTTTCCGCTCGATCTCCACCGGCCCCATGGCATCTTCGATCCTGGCTATATTTTTGAGTTTAACGAGTTTGACATCTCCCCGCATTGATGGAACCATGATCTCACCTATGCCCTTAAGGGTTGAGCGATCCTCTTCATCAAGCCTGACAAATACATCGAAATCGTCACCTGCCTCTCTGAATTTCGTTGCCTCAAATCCATAGTAATTGGTTCTGAGGGCTGACGCTATCGCTGCCGTGCTTACCCCCAGCTCCGCAGCCTTTTCCCGGTCGACCTTCACCCATACCTCTGCCCTTGGTCTTTTTCGACTTACCCGAATATCCACGGCCCCCTGCGTTCTCTCGAATATCTCCTTTACCTTCCGGGCGAGGTCATTGGTCACAGCCAGATCGTGGCCGATGATCTCTATCTCCACCTGCTTGGCTCCGCCCATTAACACCTGGCTCGTCATTGATGTGGCAGTAACAGTCATCCTTTCAATACCGGGGATCTTCCTTACTTCCTCACGCAGAACAGCGGCCACCTCTTTTGCTGACCGTTTCCGCTTTTCCTTGTCAATTAGCTTTGCCCCTGATTCAGCTATATTCGGCCCTTCCTCCATTCCAAGCACTACTCCAATTCCCATCTCACTTTCTCCAATAAAGGTATAATAGTCCCTCTTTTCTGGGACTATATCCTTGTAAAGCTCCTGAAGTTTCATGGCCACCTTTTCGCTCTCTTCCAACCTGGCGCTTTCATTGAGAGATGCGCGAATATCCAATTCCCCGGTGTCCACGTCAGGGAAGAGATCAGTACCCATGAAACGCAATAGCAAGAAGCTTCCAGCGAAAACAATGATAAGAACCAGGAGTATCTTCTTCCTGTGCATCAAGGCCCCTGCAAGGAGGCGCTCATAAAATACTTCAATAGCCTTAAAGGCACGTTCACTCTTTCTATAAAGAGGACCTATCTTCTGTTCTTCAACTGGCTTCAGCCATTTAGAGGTGAGCATCGGTGTGAGTGTCAGGGCAGTGAAGAGTGAGCCGCCCAGGGTGATGGCGACAATGGTCCCCAACTGGTTGAAAATGATTCCTGCCAGGCCGGTTACAAAGATAAGCGGAGCAAATACAACTACTGTGGTCAGGGTGGAGGCGCTGATCGCGAGTCCCACCTCGGAGGCGCCAAAGACCGAGGCCTCCGTCGGTCTTTCTTCACCCTCCTCCACATGCCGGGTGATGTTCTCCAGGACCACAATGGCATTGTCCACAACCATCCCAATGGCGATGGATATACTCATCAAAGAGATCAGATTTATGGTGTATCCCTTAATATACAGAAAGATAAAGGCAATAATAAGGGAGAAGGGAATGGTGAGGATTACGATCAGGCTGGCCCGGATCCTCCTTAAGAACAGAATTGTCACCAAGACGACCAGAATACCTGAGATAAGAAGTGTTCGTGCCAGATTATAGACAGAGTTGAGGATGAACTCGGAGCTATCCATCGGGCTTGTTATTTCCAGGTCATGAGGTAGCTCCTTTTTGAGATCGTACAGTCTCTGGCGAATTGCATTACAAACAGCAACGGTATTGGCGCCTGATTGCTTCTGAATAATCAAGATCACGGCATCCTTCCCGTTTGCCCAGCCTTTCATCTTCTGTTCCTCGAAACCGTCCTCAACATAGGCAACATCTCTCAGGTATATTGGTCTTCCCCTGTTCTGGCCAACAATAATGCCACCTACCTCCTTAGAGGACCCAAACCTGCCCCTGAGGCGCAGGATATAGTTAGTTCTTCCCATCTTAATATTGCCCGCAGGCATATCCAGGTTCTCTCCTGCCAGGGTGCGGATGATAACATCTGGAGATAAATGAAAGGCCGCAAGACGTTCCCTGTCAAACTCAACATTGATCTGCCTTCTGAGACCCCCGTAGATCATGATGGCGCCCACACCCTTTATTCGCTTGAGTGGGTCCGCAATCTGTTTATCAACTATCCGATATAGATTCTTCCAGCTTTCGGTGGCGGTGACACTGACTACCATTATCGGGGCGCTGGCGCTTGAGAACTTGAAGAGGATGGGCTCTTTGGCATCCGGGGCATGTTCTTCTATGTCTGCCTTTGCCAGGTCAATCTTGTCACGCACGTCATTTGATGCCACATCCAGGTTTGTTCCCCACTCGAACTGGCATGTAACCACAGAGAGGTTGTCTTTGGAGATGGAATTGAGTTTATCCAGGTTATTGACAGCGCTGAGCTGATCTTCCAGGTATTTTGTAACATCGCTCTCCACATCCGAGGCGCTTGCCCCTGGATAGGGAACAATAATACTTATAGCTGGGGGTTCGATCTCCGGGAGCATATCTATGCCCAGCTTGGACAGGGATATCGTTCCAAAAAGAAAGAGACCGAGGAATATCATCAGGACCGTGTTCGGTCGTTTTACCGCAAACTCCGGGAGTTTCATTGAACTTTCCCTCCCTTTTTCTCATAATTGGTGATAACAACCGGGGTGCCCGTTTTGAGTAATCCCTGGCCCACAACTACTACCTCTTCCCCCTCAGTAAGGCCGCTTTTAACTTCCACAAGATCTCCCTTACTTATCCCGAGCTTTATGTCCGGCCTTTTTTTGGCTATTCCATTCTCTACTACGAAGGCATAATAAACACCTGTGCCAGGGAGCCGCAGCAAGCAATCTTTTGGCACTGCAAGCACCTTACGCCTGCCAAGATGCAGAATCACACGGGCAAACATCCCGGGTTTGAGAAGAGCCTTCTTGTCCTTCAGATGAATCTCAAATTCCAATGTGCGGGTCTTTGAATCGAGTGTTGGATTAATAATCGCTACATTTCCCTTAAACTTTTCATGCCGATATGCATCCACTGATATCGTTGCCCTCGTTCCTATCCTGATTCTTGCAACATCGGCCTCGGGCACCTGTGAAAATATCCTCAGGGTCTCCATGTTTGTGATGGACACAATTGGAAGTTGCGGGTTATCCATAGCCCCTTCATCAACGAAACGAGCTGAAATAACTCCTGAGATAGGCGCCCTTATGGTGAAATCTGCAATGCGGACATCAAGTTGTTCCAGCGCCGCAGTTGACCTGGCAAACCCAGTCTTTGATTGGAACACAGCTTCTTTAGCAGAAGTAAGATTAGCTTCAGCAAGTTCTTTTCCGGCCATGGCCACCTTATATTGGGCAATAAGAGCATCATAACGCTGTCTGGGCATGGATTTATCTTTCAAGAGATTTTCTGCCCGGTTCTTCTCAAGGATAGCATTTTCCAGTTGCGCCTCTGCCTGGGAAAGGGAGGCCTCTGCCACCCTGACTGCTGACTCAGCCTGGCGGATGCCTACCTTTGCGGATTCTACTGCCGCCAAAAGCTCTTTTCTCCGGGCAAGTTCTGAGCGATGTTCTACCACGGCGATTACGTCTCCCTTTTTCACCATGTCGCCTTTTTCTACAAGGAGTTTTTCAATTACACCGTTGACCTTTGAGTACACCGTAATCTCGGCAAATGCCCTTATCTCTCCTTTTAAGTCCAGTTCTGTCTCCAGGGAATAGACCCTAACCTTTACTGTACTGACCGGCACGGCGTCCCGGGCAAGGGCAGTACAGCGCCCGGCCG
>QMLT01000183.1 GCA_003646875.1 Deltaproteobacteria bacterium | reverse complement strand
ATATTGCTATAAAACCATTTAAGGTCTTATTATTAAAGAAAAAATCCAGAAGTCACCTTCTGGATTTTTTCTTTTGCCATTCTTTGTTTTTTTCTAATTTATTTTTGGGGCTTTCCGAGGACAGCCTCAAACATCTCCTCATCATAAGGATGACCATTAGCAATCATTTGCCTTAACTTTATTACATCCACATCAGTAGTTCCGGTTATCTTCTTTGTATTAAAGGCACTCATTCCCATATCAAATTCACCATATGCCTGTGCATTAGCGGCCCACCACATAATGGATTCCGCCTTCGTCCTCTCCCAGGCAACCTTCTTTGTTGCCCTTATCATCTGATATGACATGGCAACTTGCTGTGGAAAAAGATTTGCAAATGTCCATGCCATATCCATGCATGCCTTATCCAGCAGTGAACGGTCACGAGGAAGTTCCTTGAGTAATGCCTTGGCCTCTTTCGCTTCATCGCCAGTTTTAAACTCACCATATACAATCTCCCCATCCTCAACCCATTTGTCTGTTATCACAGCAGGATTTCTAATGAATTCGCCATCCTTCTTTAAAACAGGCACTACTTTACAGACATAGTTCTTTCGTAGCATTTTATAAGCGCTCCATTGTTCACACGAAACGGCATTCCACATGGCATCCTGCATTGTCATCTCCATAGGTTTGAACTGGCATGCGCCACCCATAGCAGTGGAGCCGTGAAGGGGACCTACCTGACCGAATGTGGCACAGTCAGAGGCAACAGTCAAATCACATACTCCACCTATTTCTTCACCGCCACCAATGCTCATGCCATTAGCACATCTTATAAAAGGTTTGGGTGAAGTCCAGACGGCATCGAATGCTCGCCAGTATACAGACA
This sequence comes from Deltaproteobacteria bacterium, assembly GCA_003646875.1. Classification (GTDB taxonomy): domain Bacteria; phylum Desulfobacterota; class DSM-4660; order Desulfatiglandales; family B25-G16; genus B33-G16. Next base: position 3,712 of record QMLT01000183.1, on the reverse strand, counting down.
TATACTCCTGAGCATCCATGGGCCTCATAACATAGTATTCACTATATTCAGGAACATTTCCCCCGGTACAGAATGCCCTTGTTCCTGCGCCGGTTACAACCACACAAACCACACTTGGGTCATGGGAAGCCTTATCAAAGGCAGCCGCAGCGCCATGAAGCATTTCAAGGGTATATGAGTTATATTGCTTCTCATTGTCAAGGGTAACCCATGCCACATAAAGATCAGGAACCTCATTGCCTTGAGAATCCAATAGAGGTCTCTTCTCCAGTGTAGTCCTTGGTGGTTCTGATTTGTGTAAATATTTTTCATCATACATCTGGTGATCAAACTTTTGATCTTTTGGTGCCCTTGGTATCCAATCTAAAGCCATAATGTATTTCCCCCTTCCTTTTGTTATTAAATATTTATTATACTGTTGGCCTAAAAATCGGGTGTTAACACTATTCTTTTGTCCGGTGATGCCTTATGAGCTTCCTCAAAACTCTCCGCAATGGTATTCATTGACCGAACCTGAACAAAAGGTTCGATCTGAACCTTGCCGGAAAGGACCATTTCCAATATCTGCGGATAATATTCCGGTAGACACGCCCATGTCCCTATCATCTCGGCATCAAAGGCCATAAGTCTGCTAATGGAATATTCTATCTTCTGCATACCAAAACCGACGACAATTAACTTTCCCGTAAAGCTGAGGAGACTTACTGCAATTTCTTGTCCCGGTTTGGTGCCGGAAACCTCAAATATTTTCCATCCATACAGGGGAAGTTGCCGTTGTTTCCGTATCGCACCAAATTCTTCCGATATATCTTTGGGCTTCTTTCCTGAAGAGTTAATAGTAACATCAGCTCCATAAGAAAGCATCTTTTTGAGGCGTTCTTCGGCGATATCAATAGCAATGACCGTGCTGGCTCCTAAGGCTTTGACTTCCTGGACCATGTATTGGCCGACTCCTCCAACACCTATTACCACTACGTTATCCCCATTCCCAACCTCGGCCCTCTTTGCCGCCTGATAGGGCGTAGCGGCAGCATCTGCTATAACGGAAAAGTGCGATAGCGGAATGCCTTGTCTGTCCTTAATTTCACAAAGATCTATACTCGGTACTGGAATATGACTGGAAAACCCTCCATAGATTCCCATACTGTTTCCCGGCATTTTCTGATTCAGGCAGCGGTTTCCTCGGCCAGTCTTACAGAGATAGCACTTTCGACAGGGCATCACAGCGGGGATAATGACTTCTTTCCCTATCCATTCTTCATCTCCTGCCACAACAGTGCCTGCAATCTCATGGCCTAATGTCAGGGGAGGTGTATTTACATTAGGAACGCCATCATAAAAAAATCCCAGGTCCGTATGACAAACTCCACATCCTGCTATCTCTACCAATACTTCATCTTCCCTTAATTCAGGGACAGGTATCTCCTTTTTCTCAAGCCTGCCTGGTGTCAACTCACCTGTTTCCCTATTTTTTGAGGTAGGTTGAACCATCTGCCATGTTTGTATCTTATCTGGTATTTCTGCCATTTTAGTCCTCCTTATTTTTTGTTGAATTGTTAAATCGTTAAGTGGTTGAGTCGTAGTTATAATGTGGTTGTCAAGCTTTAAAGATCTTAACTACTGAACCTCTCAACTACTCAACTATTATTCCAATTTAAATCATCCCATAGCCACCATCAACACAAAGAAGTTGACCTGTTATATAACTACTTTCATCAGAGCCCAAAAAGACAAATGCCGGAGAAATGTCATCTGCTTCGGCAAAGCGTTTTAAAAGTATTCTGTTCATATAGATCTCTTTGAGCTTTTCATCCGTCCGTATTTTTTCCGTCATATCCGTGGCCACAATACCGAGAGAGATAACATTTACACATATATTGTACCTTGCAAGCTCTCTTGCTGCTGATTTTGTAAAACTCAAAAGGCCGCCCTTGGCAGAGCTGTAGTTTATCTGACCAACAGTGCCTACAATACCTGCCACTGAAGTCACATTAATAATCTTTCCTCTATTTTGCTCCTTCATATGCCTTGCAGCGAATTGAGTACAGAGAAAGGCGCCTTTGAGATGAATGTCTATTACCTGATCCCATTGATCTTCACTCATTTTTAGCAACATGGCTGGCCTACTAAATCCCGCATTATTTACCAGAATATCTAACCGGCCAAATTCCTCGATTCCCTTTCGAACCAGGGCCTCGGCCTCAGCCGCTTTTGCAACATCAGCCTTAAAGAGAGTGGCTCTGCTTCCATTTTTTTTAATTTCTTCAACGACCTCTTCCGCTGCGGTTTGATTAGATGTATAGTTCACAACAACGCTGGCCCCTTCACGAGCATAGGCCAATGCAATAGCCCTTCCAACACCTCTACTGCTCCCTGTTATTAGGGCTACCTTTTCTTTGAGTCTCACATCGTCCTCCATTTATAATGGTCATAGCTACAATGTAACTACATCATAGTTACTAATTACTGTCAAGATAAATTTTATTACCCTAAAGCATTTGTCACAACAATGTATTCTACCTAAATAAAAATAAAAAAAACCACACTCATTTATGAATGGGTGTGGTTTTGTTTTAGGGGGAAATGCCTAAATGATAGGCCCTAATAGTTATGAAAAACATCAATCCTAAAAGAAACTATCTATTCCCTTTTCTTTATCATCTCTCTGGCAATAACCATCCGTTGAATCTGGTTAGTGCCCTCAAAAATCTGGGTTAGTTTTGCGTCCCGAAAGAGCCTTTCCACTGGATAGTCCTTAGTATAGCCATAGCCTCCTAAAACCTGTACGGCATCTGTGGTAATCTTCATCGCAGCATCACTGCAAAAGCATTTCGACATGGATGCCAATTTCATATTCGGTTTGCCTCTATCTTGCTGTTTTGCAGCCTCTACCATGAGACCTCTGCACGCTTCTATTTGCGTGGCTGCATCAGCCAACATAAAATTTATCGCCTGGTGCTTGATCAATGGTCTTCCAAATGTTTCCCTCTGGCAGGCATACTCAAGTGAGTATTCAAGGGCGGCTTCTGCTATTCCAAGTGCAAGGGCGGCAATGCCTGGTCTGGACATATCAAAGTCCTTCATTGCAATAAGAAACCCCTCCCCTTCTTGCCCAAGCCTGTTTTCTTCTGGAACCTTCACATCCTCAAGTATAACCTCTGATGTATTACTCGCTCTGAATCCCAATTTATCCTCTGTTTTTCCAATAGATACTCCATTTTGTCCCCGCTCAACCACAAAGAATGTAAATTCTTTCTCAGCAGTCTTAGCCAATACAGTATAGAGGGATGCAACTTCCCCGTTCGTTGAAAAAAGCTTACGCCCGTTTAAGATGTATCCGCTATCCGCCTTGTCTGCTTTGGCCTTAATGCCTGCTACATCTGAACCTGCATAAGGTTCCGTTACCAGGTAGGCTATGAGTTCCTCGCCTTTTGAAAGACGAGGGAAAAAGCGATCCCTCTGGCTCTGGTTTCCTGCGACTATTATAGGAAAACTACCAACTGCCTGAATAATAAGTATCAATGCTGAAGATGCACATGCCTTTGCTATCTCCTCAACACATAGGCAAAACATAAGGGTTTTGTCTTCTTCAAGTCCACCATAAGATGGTGGAAGAAATATCTGGAGAAGACCCATTTCCCCAAAAAGGCGAGCGATATCCCATCGAAAGACACCTTCCCTATCAATCTCAGCCGCTAAAGGGGCTATCCTT
>QMLT01000182.1 GCA_003646875.1 Deltaproteobacteria bacterium | reverse complement strand
GGAAGGAAGAAACTTAGTGACGGGCTCGAAGCCCAAGACACAAACCTGCTCTTCCGACATTTTGATAGTTTTACCGAATAAAGAAAGCTTTTATTTAATTTCAAATAAGTTTTTTATTTAATTAACTTTAACTATACAAGTCACAAAGACCCAAAGAGGATATAAATATAAAAGGATAATTATATAATCTTGGTGTCTCAGTGTCTTGTATGGTTAAAGTTAATTAAATAAAAAACTTATTTGAAATTAAATAAAAGCTTTCTTTATTCGGTAAAACTATCAAAATGTCGGAAGAGAAGGTTTGTGTCTTGGGCTTCGAGCCCGTCACTAAGTTTCTTCCTTCCGCCAGGTTTAAGTCGGGGAATAACATGGTGCTTTAGACACCGAATTTTGACAAGGCTGATGATCCCTGGCACTTTCAACTTTAATTCTTACCGGAAAGGAGGCTTTATGCAACACTATTATTTAGGTATCGATGTGAGCAAAGGTTACGCCGATTTTGTTATTCTCAATGACAAAAAGAGGCCCATAGAAGAAAACTTTCAATTGGATGATACCTTTGAGGGGCATTGCTGTCTTTATGAGCGACTCCTGAGGTTTTTTGACGATCATCCTGACTCCACAATGTATGCAGCATTAGAAAGTACCGGTGGATACGAGGATAACTGGTTTAGGGCCCTTATAAAATTCCAGGGAACCCTGAATCTCAAGACAGCACGTCTAAACCCTCTGGGTGTTCATGCCAATAGCAAGGCAGACCTAAAACGCAATGTCACCGATAAGATAAGCGCTCAAAACGTTGCCGAATATATGATTGCACATCCGGAGAAAATATCCTATCAGCAAGAAGACCACCTGGCATCTTTAAGAAAACAATGGGGCTTTATAAAGATGCTCACCAAACAGAGCACCCAGCTTTTAAACCAGCTGGAATCTCTTATCTACACTGCCAATCCGGAACTCTTGGTTTACTGTAGGGATGGCGTTCCAGAGTGGCTCTTAAAGTTGTTGATACATTATCCTACGGCATCAAGCCTATCTAAGGCCAAGATAGTAAAGGTAGCCCGGATACCCTACATATCAGCTGATCGTGCAAAAGAGCTGGTTGGTAATGCTAAAAAGAGCGTGGCCTCTGCCACGGATAAAGTCACGGGTAAGTTGATTGTAGCAACCGTAAAGCAGATCCTTCATCTCAAGCAGGTCATTAAAGTCCAAACAGGGTTAATGGCCCAGGAATGCTCGGTGCCTGAAGTAGATTTGCTCAAGAGCTTTACTGGAATAAAAGATTTCTCAGCCATCGGTTTGATGCTCGAGATACAAACTATGGAACGGTTTTTATCTGCTAAAAAACTGGCTTCATTCTTTGGCCTTCATCCAGTATACAAGGTCAGCGGTGATGGCATTGGTGGCTTTCGTATGAGCAAAAGAGGACGTAAGGAACCCAGGCAAATTCTTTTTATGGTTGCCTTAAGCGCCATTCAATCTAACCCCCTTATCCGAGGCATCTATCTGGAGCATATTCAAAAAGGGATGGAAAAGATGGCTGCTATAGGGCTTTGCATGCACAAAATCCTGAGAATCATCTATGGCATGCTCAAACATAACAGTGTCTTTGACCCGGAAATTGACCGTAGAAACAGGGAAAAGATGGTTCACCGCAACAATAGGGTGAGCAAGGATAAAAACCGTCGTTATCAGGCCTTTGATTCCAGGGCCCCGATATCCAGACGACAACATAGTAAGAGAGAGGAACGGAAGCAGTCCCATAGTGATAACAACACTAATAACGGGATCATTGCCCCCGCTCCACTTTCAACATAACAGATATAGGAGGAGGTATACACGTTTTACCGAATTTTCAAAGAACAGTTAAAAAAATTTGAGGCATAACATAGCCACAAATTTTTTACTTGACTTTCACCGGAATAACTTAGTGGCTTGGTGGCTGAATAGAATCCTTCTTTGTTCAACTTCCAGGAGCCCCTTTTGACCCTTTCTTAAATTTCTCCAATTGACTAATAAGATATTCCCTATTATCAGATGCCTTTTCTAATGCCTCTTTTATAGTCTGTATTGCCTTATCCTGTAATCCGTTTACATAGTAAGCCTCAGCTAAGGTATCTAAAAAGGTTGGCGAGCTTTCTATCCCAACAGCCCGCTTAGCTAATAAAAGCGCCTTTGGGTAATCAAGAAGTGTTGTATCCCGGGCAGTAGCTAAAATCCATGCAAGGTTATTAAGCGCCATTCCGTCATCAGGATTGAGCCTGAGGATATTTTCATACGCCCATTTGGCCTTGGAAAGGTTCTCTCTTCTTTGATAGATATATGCAAGATTTTTGTAGGTCTCGATATTTTCCGGGGAGTCAATGAGCTGCTGATTCAAGATATGTGTAAGAAATATTTGTTCTATATTACTCTTTATGGAACTAAAATTTAGGGTGTATCCCAGAGAGGCAAGAAGAAGGAAAAAGGCAATCAAAAAGAGGGCTAAACGTCTGGAATGGCGCTTGATTAACTGAGGATCCTGCAAGGATCTCCACAAACACTCAACTCTTTCAGCAATGCTAAAATGATGCCAGGATGGGAGATTTCGACTTTGACCGCTCATTTGTGCAATCTTTTCAAGCGACATGATAGTGGGTTCAGGTTTACCCATGAGTTTAACTGAATAGAGATCTGCCTGACGCTCAAAGTTCCTCATAAAAAAACCCATGATATATCGAAAGTAAAGGATGACACTCAATATGACAGGCACAGAGAAAAGCGAATAAAAGATGCCTGTCTGGAGCTCTTTCTGGCTACGCAATAAGTCAAATAACCAGGGATTAGCGGCCATTGCATAAAAAATGACATCAAAAAGTCCAATGGAGAGAGCCATATAGCCTAAGAGAAAAAAAATGTAGAAAAGAATGTGTTTATATTTTATATGGCCTATCTCATGAGCCATCACCGCATTGAGTTCTTCCTCTGAAAGGAGGTTTAATAAAGAATCTGTTACGAGGATGTACCTAAACTTTGGTAGCAGACCCATAACACCAGCGGTCATCATCCGCCCCTCTAATAACGGCCAGCGTAATATGTCTTTATATTTAAAGCCAGACTTTCGCAGAAAATTCACTATACTCTCTTTCTTTTCTGTCCGTGGAAGGCTGCTACAGCCCCACCAATATTTGATAAAGGGAGGGAGGAATAGTACAAGGAGGATAAGAAATACAGTAAAAAATATAAATTGTCCGATCTCATCTTCAAAGATCCTCTTTAAAGAGGGCCATGCAAGTAAGCCAATTAAATCATAGCAAACGGTAAGGATTGCCCAAGGAAAAACAATAGGAAAGTTAAGCTTTATATTTGATACTACATAGACCCGCCTCGTTACCGAACATGGAAAGATGGCACAATAGGCAGGATACCCATAATACCAGATGGTGGCAAGAAAGCAAAAAAAGAAAAGGATGGCCACAGCACTCGGCAGAATTGAAAAAGTGGTGAAGCCAGGGATCTTAAGAAGCCAGTATTTTAGATTGAGAATGTAAACACATAAGGCAAATATCATTATGGATAAAATGGAGAGTTTCGTGATAACAGAGTGATAAGTAGAGCTTACCTTGCTTTGAGCGAAACGGGTGAGATTATCCCTGTAAAAAGCTAAAAGTCTTGAGAAGTGATATCTACAGTATATTGCAAAATTGACCCAGAGCAAAAAGATGACAAAAATGGAGATTATAGGTGATCTAAATAAACCCTCCACAGGGTAATTGAATTGAAATAGTACCAATACAATAATAATATAAATGATGTTACTGAACATAATAGGCAGATGAAATATTGAACTCTTGTTTGTTATTAGAGGAAAATCAGGATAATTTTCATAACTTTCCCTACATTATTCTTGGTTAAATATTTCTTTTGTTATCCATCTTCCAATAATCTATAATAGTTTAAATCTAATGTGTTGTAAAAGGCAAAATCTCTATTCAACAGATAATGTAACTGGTTAAATAAAATAAGAGAGGGATACTTGCAGTAGGCTGATGTCATTAACAGAAGCAGATACCAGAGCAAAATTTATTGACCCTGCCTTGCATCGCCGCGGCTGGACAGAAGATCTTATCCGGCGTGAAGAGACCGAATGTGGGATCGATATTATCGATGGCAGACCACGACGAAGAAAGAGGGGTAGGACAGATTATCTCTTGCGTATTCGGGTTAATATCAGCACACAGCCTGTCCCCATTGCCTTGATTGAGGCCAAGCGTGATGATGAACCTCCTGATAAGGGGCTTGAGCAAGCCAAAAAATATGCCCGTTTAAACAATGTTCCCTTTGTATATTCCTCCAATGGACATCTCTTTGTGGAATATGATCAGTTTGCTGGGAAAACTTCTGATCCTCACTCTCTGGAAGAATTTCCTGACCCATCAGAATTACGACAGCGCTATGAACAGGGAATGGGCTTTGAAGAGGGGACGCTGGTAACAAAATAAATTGACAAGAAAAGAATGCTATGGTAAATACATTCCATGCCAAGATTAGCTCGACTTGACGCTCCCGGTGTTTTGCATCATGTCATGATCCGGGGAATAGAACGTCGCAAAAT
>QMLT01000181.1 GCA_003646875.1 Deltaproteobacteria bacterium | reverse complement strand
CTATATAAGTAATAAAATTAAAGATAATTAATGTGTGTACAAAAAAGCAAAAAAAAAATTAAATGAGAAAATGCCTGCCGATAGAGAATTGATACCCTTTGTTAGCGGGTATTATTTTCAGGTGGACTGAAAATACCACCGGATATAATTAATTTAAATGCATCTTCAACAGTCATATCGAGGATTACAAGATCCTCTTTAGGTATAAGCATATAATAACCGCTCGTAGGATTAGGCGTTGTGGGGACAAAGACATTCATCATATTTTTATCAGTTTTACTCTGCACTTCCCCCCTGCTTTTTCCTGTAATAAAGCCAATTACATAGGCCCCCCGCCTGGGATATTCTAACAGAGCTACCCTTTTAAAGGCATCACTTTTCTGTAAAAAAAAGGACTCTAAGAGCTGTTTTACTCCTGAATAGATAATTCTTACCAGGGGAATCCTGTCCACCATATTTTCCCAAAAATGCACTACTTTTCTGCCAGCCAGGTTTCTGAATAAAAGACCAACAGCAAGAATAATAATAACAACTAAAATAAGGCCAAGCCCAGGTACATGAAAGGGTAGGTAGGTGTCTGGTAGGTATTTAGCAGGGACATACTTAAGCACTACATCCATGCCCTGGATCAAAAACCAGATAACGTAGCCTGTTATAAAGACCGGGAGAATTACCAGAAGACCTGTAAGGAAATAATTCTTAAGGCTTGTTCTGAGTCGTTTCAATGTTCCCTCACTATAGTATAATATTATCTATCAGCCTGGCCTTTCCCACCTTTACAGCCAATGCCAAAAGGGAAGGCCCGTCTAAATGTTCTATGTCTGTAAGTTTTTCTGGGTCACAGATAGTTACATAATCAATCTCTGTAAATGGGTGAGCGAGAATCAATTCTCTTACTGCAGTTTTGATTGTGGCAGAATCTTTTTCCCCATCTTTTATCATGGCTTTGGCTAAATCTAAGCCCTTTTTTAGGCTTAATGCTGACAACCTTTCCTCTGGGCTCAGGTACTTATTCCTGCTGCTCATAGCAAGACCGTCTTGTTCCCTTACAGTCGGAACCCCAATAATGTCAATGTCCATGTTTAAATCCCTTACCATCTGCCTAATAACAGCGAGCTGCTGATAGTCTTTTTCACCAAAGATGGCCAGGTGAGGCTTAGTTATATTAAAGAGCTTTGCAACCACAATGGTTACTCCGGCAAAGTGTCCAGGTCTGGATTTTCCACAAAGATACTGAGTGATGGTGTTTACTGTAACGGCGCTTTGAAAACCATCAGGATACATCTCTTCTACGGTTGGCATGAACACTGCGTCTACTCCGGCAGAGCGGGCCTTATCGAGGTCTCCCTCAGTGTCTCGAGGATATCTTTCATAGTCCTCATGAGGGCCAAACTGAGTTGGATTGACAAAAATAGTCATTATCAATCTATCCCCCTTGTCTCTGCCAACCCTTAGGAGTTCTACATGGCCCTGATGAAGAAACCCCATAGTTGGCACACAAGAGATAATGTGTCCATCCCTTCTCCATTTATCAGACAATTCTTGCATCAATTCTATCTTTTTGATTATTTCCATGATTCTGTAAATCTCTATATTTATAGTTTTACGTTACTTAACGACTTGATCCAGGCGGAACATAATACTTTGTTCCTTTTTCCATCTTTTCTATTTCGACAATTAGGTTATCAAAAGCTAAATATCATTGACTATAGCATGTGTCAAGGAATTGTCTTATCTGGCATTAAGACAGAGCTCAAATGTATGTATTCATCTATAGTAAGGGTCTCAGCCCTTCTTTTTGGGTCAATTAGGCATTTTCCTAAGGCCTTTGCTATTATTTCCCTGGATAGAGAAGCCATTCCCCTTTCAAGAGAGTTAAGAACTGTCTTTCTTCGACAGCTAAATGCTGATCTGACAATCTTATGAAAATTGACCTCGTTTTCTGCCTGAAGAGGGTATGGTTTTGTAAAATCCATCTCCAAAACCATAGAATCAACCTTTGGTTTGGGATAAAAGGCATCCCTTTTAATCTTTATCAAGGGGGATATCTTGGCATAGTATTGGCTGATAACACTGAGCGCCCCGTATTCTTTATTTTTTGGCTTAGCGGTCAAACGCTGGGCGAATTCATATTGAAACATGAGGATTGCATTTTTTATATAATCCCGATTGATGATAAGCCTTTCCAGGAATGGAGATGAGATATTGTAGGGAAGATTTCCTATTATCCGGATCTTTTGATTAAATCTATCATATATCTCTTTCACATCTAATTTCAGCACATCCCCAGAAATAAAAGTTATCTTTTCCTTTTCTTTCAGTGACAACCTTTCTTTTAACATAGTTATCAATAATAGATCTTTTTCTATAGCCACCAAATGATAAATGTAGGGAAGGGTTGGGATCGTTAATGCGCCTAAACCTGAGCCTATCTCTATAACCACATCGTTTTTATCAAATCCTGCATGGGCAATAATTTTTTCAATTACAGCAGGATCTTCTAAAAAGTTTTGCCCAAGTCTTTTTCTGGGCCTAACCCCTGATTTACGTAATAAGGTCTTAGATACTATCAGGCCTTGACCACCTTTCTTGATTTGCGCCATGAAATAAAGGCCTTAAAAAAATAAAGAAAGATAACATACGAGGGTGCAGCAAATAAAATTCCTAATACAATGCCCCCCAAGAGAAAGGCTGCCATTACCATCCCTTCGGCGCTCAAGATCTTAATGATACTATTTAATACCTCTCCATTATGGATTGCTTCTATTACCGGTGCCAGGATTTTTGTGTTATGATCATATCCTAGTATGTATGACCCTATTTTGTAACAATATTTGTAGATTATATAAATTGTTACTGGATTGCTTATCCATGTTCCAAGGGCCGCAGTTATCTTGCTTGCCCTAAAAGCTATCGCCAGGGCCAACGCCAAGGCTGTTTGAAAAGGGATAATCGGCATCATGCCCATAAATATGCCAAAGGCCATTCCTAAGGCTAACTCATTGGGATGGCCTCTGAATCTGATAATCCTTAGATATACATACCGAAACTGACGATTAAATCTCATTTTTTCATTCTTTGTTAGTGTTTCTTGCCTTTGTTGCCTGCTTACCATACATCAGGCAGTCCTTTCTGCTCGCTATGGCCACCACCCGTTTTGCAAACAACGAGCAAAGGGACTTGCCAAACAGAGGAGAATTCATAGGATTTTAGTGTTTACCCTGTGAGGAGGCGCTGTTCCAGAAAACAGGAATTAGACAGGCTCCTATGGAATAAAAAGTTACGCCCAATAAAGCAGGATACGATAATAAATATTAAAGTTGTGTTCTGCAAGAGAAAAAAGGTTATTTATCAGAGATTACACAGATAAAGGAAGCTCAAGGGAAAGCCATGTAAGGAGCAATATATTCCCAGACCAGATAGGGACATATCAGTTAGGAATTGTGTTAATCCAATGGAAATCTTGATCGCGCATCTAAGGTTAGATCATTTTGTTGGCCTTTCATTAACCTGTGATACCCGGCAACAGCAATCATAGCCCCATTGTCTGTGCAGAGTCGCGGACTTGGGATATAAAGATCGATTCCTTTGTTACTTGTTGCTTGTTGTAGTTTACTACGTAAATTGTTATTTCTGGCTACTCCTCCTGCAAGCATGACTGATTTTACCGCAACTTGCGCTGTTGCCGTAATTACCTTATCGATGAGGATATCAACAACAGCGGCCTGAAATGATGCAGCGATATCTGCTATTGTGATTTTATTTTTTTCTTCTTTGTAATCGCGCCATTTTTTAACATAAAGAGCGACAGCAGTCTTTAAACCGCTAAAACTGAAGTTAAGGGAGTTTTTGGATAGGTAGGCCCTTGGAAAATCAATGGAATCGGGGCGACCTGTGGCAGCAAGTTTTTCTATTACAGGGCCCCCGGGGTAGCCTAATTCGAGAAGTTTTGCGACCTTATCAAAGGCTTCACCCGCGGCATCGTCCAGTGTTTGGCCCAACACGGTATAATCCCCAAAGTCACGGACATGATAAATGTTTGTATGGCCACCTGAAACAGTGAGGGCAAGAAATGGGAAAGAAGGGATTCTTTTTTCAAGGAAAATAGAGAGGATATGGCCTTCTAAATGATTTATTCCGATGAGAGGAGTGTTGTTAGCATAGCTATAGGCTTTGGCGAAATGAATGCCAACTAAGAGGGCACCAGTAAGACCAGGTCCCGCGGTAACTGCGATTCCTTGAATGTCTTTATTATTGAGTCCAGCTTTCCTCAGGGATTCCCTTACAACAGGAACAATATTTCTAATATGTTCTCTTGATGCAATTTCCGGGACTACCCCTCCATATCTGTGGTGAACGCTAATCTGAGAGCTAATAACATTAGACAATAATGTGTTTCCATTTTCCACTATTGCAGCGCAGGTGTCATCGCAGGATGTATCTATTCCAAGTATAATCATATCCAGGTTATAGCTTTCACATTATTCTTTAGAGACCTTTTTATTTCTCAACTGATCTATTCGTTTTATAATCTTTCTGAGATGTTCAGCCATTAATCCAGCATTCTGGTAGCGTTGTTTAGCATCTTTAGTTAAGGCCTTAT
>QMLT01000180.1 GCA_003646875.1 Deltaproteobacteria bacterium | reverse complement strand
GATAATGGCCACCACAATAACAATGGTGATAATCTTTTTCACAAAGAGCCATGTACGCTCCAGGCAGCGCCTTAGGACGCCTTGCACAGTGGGTAAATGATAGGGTGGCATCTCCAGAACAAATGGGGCGCTTTCTTTTCTCCTGAGTATTGTAAGGCTTAATATCTTGGCTATGGCAAGAGCTATGATAATGGTGATGGTGGCTATAAAAAACATGGCAATCCCCTTATATGCAGCAAAAAACAACCCAATCATCAGCACATAAAATGGGATCTTAGCCAGGCAGTTCATCAAGGGGACAATCATAATGGTTGCCATCCTGGCCTTCTCATCTTTCATACCCCGGCACGCGAGGACACCTGGTATAGCTCACCCGCCAACGTATAGGCCGCCAATGACCATAGGCAAGACAGATTGACCGTGTAGACCGAAGTACCTGAAGACTCTATCCAGGATAAATGCCATCCTGGCCATATACCCTGTATCTTCAAGGATGGCTATAAGGGCAAAGAGGATAAGGAAGATAGGTATGTAGTTTAATACGGCTATAGTTCCATTTACGACCCATAAGGGCATAGAGCGAAAGAATGGGTCAAACATAAATCCCTCAGAGGGAAGGATTGAGGCGATAAAATCCCGAAAGCCAGCCAGAAAGGGCCAGGTATAGGGGGTAATATTATAGCCCTGCACTATGGCAAGTTCATAGATTAAATAGATTGTCGCAGCAAGGATAATAGGGCCTAAAAAACGGTTGCAAACTATCTGGTCCAACCTGTCTGTAAGACTTCTTTTTATCTCCTTTTTTCGTGTGACACTTGCGTCTACAATCTTTTGGGCTGCTTGATAACGCAATTGGGCGATGGCCTTTTCAGGGGCCTTTTTTTGTGTTGATATATAGTTTTTTCTTTTCTCCTCTGCAAGGTCCAGGATTTTGTTGCCATTGCTTGCATTTTCCTTGACCAATCTCTGCGCTTCGGTGTCGTTTTCCATCAGCTTCACCGCAAGCCATCTCAGAGGATAACTAGCGGAAAGAGTTGTATCATCTGAGAGGTGTTTTTCTAGAGGACTTAGATAGGACTCTAATACCTCTCCATAATCCAAATGAATTTGGTTAGATTGGGCCTCTTTCGATGTTGTACGGACAGCCTCCTTAAGCTCCTTTTTTCCTTTGCCCCTGTTTCCAACGGTGGGCACTACCGAAGCGCCCAGTTGCTGGCCTAATTTTTCTATATCTATTTTTATCCCCCTTCTTTCAGCCATATCCATCATATTTAGGTTAATTACAAGGGGGATATCCATCTCTGCTAACTGAAAGGTGAGGTAGAGATTTCGCTCTAAATTGGAGGCATCCACAACGTCAACAACGGCCGCAGGCTTTTCATCGAGCAGAAAATCTCTGGCTATCCTCTCTTCCTGGGTATAGGAGGTGAGGCTGTAGGTCCCGGGAAGGTCAACAAGTTCAATACTGTCTCCTTTCAGGTGATAAGAACCTGTCTTTTTCTCCACAGTCACACCAGGATAGTTTGCAACATGCTGCCTGGCACCTGTTAGGATATTAAAAATAGTTGACTTGCCGGAATTTGGCTGGCCAGCCACAGCAACCAGCATTCCTTTAGATTCTTTTCTCATAATGTTTTTACCTCTACTCCTTTCGCCTCGGAATGGCGCAGGCTCACATTATATCCTTTCATTTCTAATTCGACCGGATCTATCAGGGGTGCATTGCGGATGACACGTATACTGGTTCCGGGAATAAAGCCCATATCCATCAATCGCTGCCCAAGGATTCCATCAGCTATAATATCCACGATCTCACAAATTTGGCCTGGTTTCATTTCATCCAATGTCATAATGAGCTTCTCCTTAAAATATAAAAAGGCGCAACTTGACACTTAATAAACCTAAGTTGCGCCTTCACTTTCTCCGCACCTTGAAAAGGTCAGAGACCGTAAGACATCCCTTTTTATTTATTACTAAAACTCAGTCAATACATTTATTAGCCTTTTGCGCAAAACCTCCAACCTCTTTGATTTGAATGCTTTCCTGGTTTCTTCCAGAACCTCTATTGTCTCTCTTATGGTCTCCTTCAATTCTAATTCACGTCGAGGGTCAGGTAAGAGAACATTATTTAACCTGTTTTCGCTCACCTTTTTGTCAAGAATGGTGGCCATAAGGTAGCGATGCATATCTATCCTTTGATGGAGTTCTTCAGCGCTCTTATCAATGACCTCTAGGAGGTCTGCTTTTTGAATTCCTTTCATTTTTTAAGGACCTTAATCTAAATAGCCATTACTAATAGAAAGGTGAAAAAAATTTACTCCACCATGATCCTCTTTGCCATACCAAACCCTAGTGCCAGTCTGGTATCATTCACTGCAATCAGAATGGGGCCACCTCTGGTTCCCAGGACGGTAAGCCTTACCCCTGGAATAAGACCCATGCTGTAGAGCTTTGATCTTATGCCCCTTCCCCCATATATATCTATCAGAGTTACCTCTTTGCCTGGGTTCACAGAAGTAAGCGGCATCATGCTTCTCCCTCTATCTTTTCTCGTTCCATCTCCTTTATCCTGGCATCGTATTCATGGGCAAACCGCTTCATTCGCTCAAGGCATGTATCCTTTGGCTGTCCATGTACTCTGTATTCATCAAAATATTCAAGCCAGGTTGCGCCACTTCTGGGACAGGCCTCGATAAATTCCATAAAGGCCACAAACGCCTCAAGGGTGACGGGGCTTACCGCATGCTCCATCTTGCAGGCATCCTCATCTGCCTGATCAGGGTCTATCCTTAGTATATCGGTTAAAAAGCTCTTGAAGGTTTGATGCCTGTGGTCTATTTCTTGCCCGACCTTGCTTCCTTTATCTGTGAGCTCAAGATACTCATATTTTTCATAGTCTATCATGCCTTTCTCGCTGAGGGTCTTGAGCATATTGGTGACAGTAGGCATCCTAACACCAAGCCTTTCGGCGATATCCCTTACGCGGACAGCCCTCTTTTCCTTGTCAAGATTGAAGATCGCCTCCAGATAATCCTCCATAGTAGGGGTGAGATACTGTTTTTTCGTTGCTGTTTTATTCATATAAAAGATAGTGAACTCTATAAAAGTTAGACTAGTCTATCTTTTTATCTTTGTCAAGTCTTTTTTATGAAAAAATTTTTCAAGATTGCTTTTATGTTAGAGCTACACTTTTCCCTGTATTTTCCCCTTGACAAATGATTTGTTCATTACTATAGGGGCACTCATGGATCGATTGATTGCCAATTATTTGTTTGGGTCATTTCGTTATTGGTGGTGGCTTGGTCTTGGTGAGGAGGTGAGTCCACCGTAATTATTGCTTAAGATAAGGTAATATACCGTGGGCTTAGCTCTCGGGGGTCCACGGTTTTTTTGTGTATCCAGCATAAGCCGTGGGGTTATTCAAGCCCACGGCCTTTTTTAATCGCTTATATATCTAAGAGGACGTTAGAAAGATGGTAGGCTTCCATCAGAAAGACCACTGTAAGAGCAGGCCTACTACATTGAAGGTTGATGAGTTAGAAGACTTGATGTGGCTCTAGTAATGGCATACGCGAGGATTGATTGTTAGGGAGATCTTGAAAGCATGATCCTCTTCAATTATGGCGGTGAAAGAGGAGAGCCCATTGGAAAGAGAAAATTTACTACCAAAACAAGAGATACCGCTGGTAAGAGGACCGATATAAAAGTGAGGTTTGAGATCTATGGCACTCAGATACTGGAAAAAACGGTCAGCCCTAGCGGAAAGAGCGGAAGGATTTACGTGCCTTACGACTGGGTTGACCACAAAGTAAAGGTAGCGAGGGTTACCTAGACATTCATATTTCAATCTGTAAAGGGAGTCTCCATGGAACATGATCTCATAATCAGGCTGTCCACCTTCTGGGTGATCTTCTCCTTCTCATTCCTGGTTGCCTTGACCGGTGCCATGTCACCCGGACCGTTGCTCACCTACACCATCATTAAATCCGCCAACACAGGGAGCCGCGGCTACCTGATGGGCCTGTGGGTGATCATAGGACACGCGATACTGGAGGTAGGAGTTATCGTCCTTTTGCTCTTGGGCTTCTCCTTTGCCCTGAAGCACATCTTCGTGGTGCGGGGTATTGGCCTCGTGGGTGGAGTGATCCTGCTTTATTTCGGGATCTCGGTGATCAGAGGTGTATACCACGGCACGATTTCAGACAGCTTTGTGAGCCCACCTGCCCGAAACAGTCAAGGGAATCTTCCATCGGAGAACAGGATAATGGAAAACCCGGTTCTCGGCGGCATGGTGGTGTCCATGTCGAACCCCTACTGGTGGGTATGGTGGGCTACCATAGGCCTCGCCTTTATGGTGCAGTTTGACATTTCTTTTAACCAGTGGCCAAGCCTCGTGGCGTTTTTCCTGGGGCATGAGGCGGGGGACCTTGCCTGGTACCTGGTTGTGTCAGCCCTCGCGTTTTTCGGCCTCCGCAGGCTTAATAGGAAGGCATACTACGCCATCCTCGTCTGCTGCGGGATCTTCATGATCCTGTTCGGCGTCTTCCTGGGCATCTCTCCTTTTCTGGATACTGGTTTAGGAGCATAGCAAGATGGCCTGAGAGGAAGTATCTTCTCCATAT
>QMLT01000179.1 GCA_003646875.1 Deltaproteobacteria bacterium | reverse complement strand
GTATTATAATAGAGATAACAGACAAAGAAGTAAAGAATACATACCCAAATAGACCAGCACACGCGATATTTGCTATCAGGCCTCCTATTGTGCCTTCCCAGGTCTTTCCAGGGCTGATCTGGGTTAATTTATGTTTTCCAAAAAATTTTCCACAATAGAAGGAACCAGTATCACCAGCAAAAATAACAAACAGGATGAAAAAGATCCACATGCGGCCCTGAGGAAGTCTCGCAATTACTGCAAGAAGGATCAGAGGCAGACAGATATAAAATGGTCCCATAATTAAGTTGGCAATATCCCCGATTTTGTGGTGATTCTTCGGATAGGTGAATATAAAAAAGGCTAACGGAAAGATAACAAAAAAGGGAAATAGCGCGATATAGCGGTGGCTGTTAATGAGGATAGAAAAAAAAAGGACAGTGGTTAATACATAATTAACGAAGACAATTTTTTCCGCTATCTTAGGCTTTATTAGTGCATAAAATTCATTCAAACTTATTAACGCTGCAAACAAAATTAACATGGTAAAGACCCATAAAGGGGCATACCGTATGACTCCAATAAGAAAAAGGATTGCTATGAAGGCTGTTATTACCCTCTTCATATGCGTTGTCATATTTTATCCTTTTTTCTTAGGTGGAGTTATCTGTTCGCCAGTGGACCCGAAACGTCTTTCACGTTTTTGGTAATCAAGAAGGGCTTCCAGATATCGCTCCCTGTGGAAATCTGGCCATAGAACAGGACTGATAAAGATCTCTGTGTAGGCTATTTGCCACAGAAGAAAGTTACTTATCCTGTATTCGCCACTTGTCCGTATAAGTAAATCTGGGTCTGGGATATTAGAGGTATAAAGATAGTGAGATAAACGTTCTTCTGTAATCTGTTTGATATTTAATGTAGCCCTTTCTATGTCTTTTAGCATATTTTTTACAGCCCATACAATTTCCTGTCTTCCTCCGTAGCTTAAGGCAAGGATGAGGTTCATCTCTTTATTGTGTGCAGTTTTTTCTATTGTTTGCCACAGGATTCTCTGAGCCTCCTGTGGAAGTTTTTCTGTTTGCCCTATTGATAATAGCCTGATCCCATTATCGAGCATTTCCTTTGATTCAGTCGTAAGATAGCGAGTTAGAATATTCATCAAGGCCTTGATTTCATATTGGGGCCTTTTCCAGTTTTCCTCGCTAAAGGCGTAGAGAGTAAGCCATTTTATGCCTAAATCCCTGCTGGTCCTGACAACATCCCTTACAGATTCTATTCCTTTTTGATGGCCAAAAATCCTGGTAAGACCTCTTCTCTTTGCCCATCGGCCGTTACCATCCATTATAATAGCCACATGCTGAGGTAATTTGTCAGGGTTTAATCGTTCCATTTGAAAGGCTTAGATTTAAAATGTGAGAGGATAATTGAATTAGTTCATTGAAGATTGATTATTTTGTTTTACAAGCGTCAATCGTCAATTAAAAAAAGCAGTGAGAATCAAAACTCGAGTATTTCCTGCTCTTTTTCTTTTCGGATTTGATCTATTTTTTCAATGAATTTATCAGTAATCTTTTGCACTTTATCCTGATATTTATACATCTCGTCTTCTGATATTTCACTTTCCTTTTTTAGCTGTTTTAACATCTCATTTGCCTCACGGCGCTGGTTCCTTATGCTCACCTTACTCTCCTCAGCCATTTTTCTGGCCATTTTCGCAAGCTCTTTTCTCCTCTCCTCTGTTAATGGAGGTATTGAGATTCTAATCAATTTTCCATCATTCATAGGTGTGAGGCCAAGTCCAGATTTCAGTATGCTTTTCTCAATATTGCCTATGATGGATTGATCCCATGGCTGGATAATTAAGAGTCTGCTTTCTGGGATGCTAATAGAGGATATTTGATTTAAGCGCATCTGGGTTCCATAGCATTCAGCTTTTATACCCTCAAGAATAGAGACCGAAGCCCTCCCTGTTCTCATCTTTTTGAATTCTTGATTCAGGGACTCAGCGGTTTTTTCCATTTTTTGGCTCATCTCTGATAAGATCTCATCCTTCATTGCCTTCTCCTGCTATCAGGGTTCCCATCTTGTGACCGGCGACAACTTTTTTGATATTGCCTTTTTTGCCTATATTAAAAACAATAATAGGGACTTGCTGTTCCATAGCCATAGATATGGCGGTTAAGTCAATTACTCCAAGCTTATTTTTTAATACCTCCTCATAACTGATTGTGCTAAATAGTTTAGCATCTGGCTCTTTGGATGGGTCCTGATTATACACGCCATCGACTTGAGTAGCCTTAAGAATAGCTTGAGCATTGATTTCCATAGCCCGTAAGGTGGCAGCAGTATCTGTAGTGAAGTAAGGATTTCCAGTGCCTCCTGCAAAAATCACAATCCTTCCTTCATCTAAATATCTAAGCGCCTTTTTCCTGGTATAGGATTCTACCACTCTTTCTATTTCGAGAGCGGTCATGACAGTAGATGGAGAACCCGTTGCGTTTAGAGCTTCATTCAAGGCAAGCGCATTTATAATAGTAGCCAACATCCCCATATAATCAGATGTTACCCTTTCAATATTATATTCAGAGGATTTTATTCCCCTGAAAATATTACCTCCACCTATTACAATGGCTATCTCGACACCAAGCGTGTGAGTTGAATGGATATCAAAGGCAATATTCTTGAGAGTCTGGGAATCTATACCACTTGTTTTATCTCCCATCAGCGATTCGCCGCTTAACTTTAATAGGATCCTTTTATATTGGGTGGACCTCTGAAATTTTGGCATGGTATTATTTTTCATCTTTTGATAGTGAAAGCAAAAAAGATGTTTTTTTATGCTTTATCGTCAGTTTCCCCTAACTTAAACCTGATAAACCTTTTGATAATAATATTTTCACCAGTTTTAGCCTTCAACTCATTAAGAAGGTCTTGAATAGTTATGTCAGGATCTTTTACATAGGCTTGATTTAAGAGACAGGCTTCGGAGTAAAATTTTTTTAACTTTCCTTCGACAATTTTTTCCACAACCTTTTCTGGCTTACCTAATTGAAGAGCCTGATCGCTATATATTTCTTTCTCTCTTTCCACTATCTCTGACGAGAGATCCTCAGGAGAGATAGAGATTGGATTTGTTGCCGCTATATGCATGGCCAAATTTCTTGAAAAATTCGTAAAATCTTCTGTTTTGGCGCTGAAATCAGTTTCACAATTTACCTCTACAAGAACACCAATTTTTCCCCCCATATGCACATAAGACTGAATTTGGCCCTCTGAAGCAATCCTGCCCTCTCGTTTTTGGGACTTTGCGATACCTTTTTTTCTTAATATATCAATAGCCTTGTTATTATCTCCACCTGCCTCGCGAAGGGCATTTTTGCAATCCATTATGCCTACACCTGTCTTTTCTCTGAGTTCTTTTACCGACTGAATTGATATTTTCAATGTGGTTTCTCCTTTTTATAAGCTTAGGGCTTATTTATAAGATTCTGGCTTATTTACCTTTATGAGACTCTGGATCACTGTTAGAATACTTTGTGTGCCTTTTCTTGGTTAGTATTATAACTTCAGGTTCTTCCTCACTTTCTTTGGTAGGTGTAATTATTTCTTCTTTAATTTCTTCTAATTCAGTTTCTTTCTTTATCTCAACTTCCTCTTCAGCCCTTAATTTTTCCTCTCTCTGCTTATGTCCTTCAATGCAGGCATCAGCAATAATAGAGGTTAATAGCCTGATGGATCTTATAGCATCATCATTTCCGGGGAGCACAAAATCAATGTCTTCTGGGTCCCCATTTGTATCGACAATGGCAGCCAGCGGAATTCCTAATTTTTTCCCTTCATTAAGTGCGATTTTTTCCTTTTTTGTATCCACAAGAAAAAGCGCTGATGGAAGTTCGTCCATATTTTTGATACCGCCCAAATTTCTTTGTAATTTGATCAATTCTTTTTCCATTTTCATTATCTCTTTTTTTGTATAGCGGTTGATGCTCCCGTCTTTTTTCATTTCTTCAAGTTCTTTGAGTCTATTAATACTTTTTCTCATGGTTTGAAAATTAGTGAGTGTGCCACCCAGCCATCTATTGCATACATAAAACATACCACATCGCTCGGCCTCCTCTACAATGGAATCCTGAGCCTGTTTTTTTGTGCCCACAAAAAGGACGTTCCCACCTTCTGATACCGTCCTCACAAAAAATGAATAAGCCTTTTTTAATAATTTAGCTGTATTTTGCAGATCGATAATATAGATTCCGTTTCTGGCTCCAAAAATGTAAGGCTTCATTTTAGGGTTCCATTTTCTGGTTTGATGTCCAAAATGAACCCCGGCTTCTAATAGAAGTTTCATGCTAATTTCAGGCATGCAAATAATCCTCCTTTTTGTTTGCTTGTTTACAGCTTGATTAAAATAGATTTTCTTTTTTCAATAATAATATGAATTTAAAATGTTTGTTTTATGTATACCTTTTTTTAAGTACTATCAAGGAAAAAATCCATTCCTTCTCAATGAACTCACATGGCTTTTCGGACACAACGAAGCATGACAGAACTTCTCATTATTCATTACTCATTTAATAAGGAGGTAAAATGCCTTTTTATCTAGTTTCAAGTTTCTTTCGTATAGTGTATGTGGTCTTCCTGGATATTCATT
>QMLT01000178.1 GCA_003646875.1 Deltaproteobacteria bacterium | reverse complement strand
TTCTGTCTTTGCCCTATAAAGCTTGTATCCCATGAGTTTGGTTGGATCAGGACTTTTGATTGGATTAGGCGCCCATGTTATCTTTATACTTTTTACATGAGCTTGAGTGCTCAGAATGATAGGGGGATTAGGAGTAACTATTGTCTTAGCGCGAATGGTTTTGGAGAAATCACTCTCCTTACCTCTTGTATCGAATGCCTTAACTCTATAATAGTATGCAGCAGTTTTCTCTAAGCCCTCATCAACATAGTTGTTTTTCGTTACCTGTGCTATTTTTACAAATGGGCCTTCTTCTGATTGGCTGCGGAAAATCTTGTAGCCGGCAGATTTTGGACCGGGGTTATCTTCCCACAAGAGACTGATCTTTGAGCTTCCAGGCTTTGCGAATATCTTCACGGGAGGCTTTAAAATATCTTTCTTCGGTGAAGGTCGTTTTACTCTACCAATGTTTAACTTAATGGCCTTAGATATATCCCGACTCAGCCGCCTGATCACCTCCTTTAAAGCGAAGTCCCCAAAAGACCTCACCTTTTTGTGAAATATAACAAATTTTTCTGATATTTTAACAACCTTACAGAAAATTTCGATTACCGGGCCATTCTTTTTGACAGTACCTGCAACAATCATATCAAGACCAAGCCTGTTTCCAATAGTAACTACATTAGAAAGATTGCAATTCTGCTGGAGATCATTGAGGGACAAAAAAGCCTCTAATTCTCTCCGATTAAAGATATCGAGAGATGATGTTTTTTGTAAAAAGTTAATGAGTGTATTAGTAATAGTTGCGCCATACCCCCTGGCATCTAAGTTGAGCACATTAAAGTTGAACACGGCAATCTTTGCCGTATATGTATGCGCTGGCCTTGGATAAAGGGCAGGTATGATACACAGAAGAGCCCAAAAAAAATAGGGAATTGATTTTATTTTCATCACCATGCCTAAGAAGCTTAAGTAAGAATGATGAAAGCACAATTATTAATAATAGACTAAGAATATCTATTTTGTGTCTACATATTCTGAGTTATTTTGGCAATCATCTCAGCGGATTTTTTAGATATGGGGCTTGAGATACCCTTAAGACGTTCATCAAAGATAGCATCTGTATATCCCTCTATGGCATCTTCGTACCTACGCCTCTTTAATTGTTTTTCTGCCTCATTGAAATAAACTAACTCCAGACTCTGGAAACGTTTTAAAATACTTAAACCAACCTCTGAGACCTTTTGGTTCGTCAACTCATCTAAAACCTCCAACTCTGTGGGGAGTTCTAGGGGATCTTCTTTGATATTGGCCGCAGGTAGGCCATGATGATAGTCATCCTGTTTTTCAAGTTTACCGGAGATAGTATTGGCAAAGATGTTCTCTCCGGTCATAGTATCTACTAATTTATAGGCAATCTCTATAAAGCTAATTATTTTTGTCGTGCCGGTCTCATAGGTAAAAAGCTGATATACGGGTTTTTCTATTTTCATGGGTGGAGCTGTCTTCATATCCTCCTCATCAGGATGAGGATGCATAATACGCCATCTTTCAAAGTCAGGGTTGCTCTCTGTACGGGTATCTATCTGAACCCTCACAGTATTAGTGCTTGGATAATTTTTCCTTTTAGAATAGAAATGTAATACATTTCCCAAGATAAAAGTATCTATCCCTCTCATCTTGCCAACTCTTTTGGCTGTATCTATATCTACCAAGCCAGTCTGACCTAACTGCATTTCTTTCAAGATGGATTGCAGATTTTCCCGCTCAATAATCTTCAAATCCCCGCTTGCACTTTTGGATATAAAGGTTACAAGCTTGGTGGCAATTATCCTGCCTGCATCCTTATTTTCAGTTGGATAAGAAAAATCAAAGACGGCAATAGATTTTCTGATCCTTTTTTTTATCTGATCCTTTGCCAATTGCAGCTTATGAAAAAGACCCTTATAGTCAGGATTAATGCTATCCAATTGCTTCAGCCACACAAGCGCATTGCCCCACTTTTTTTGTTCTGCATACACATCACTCCTCTGATCAAGTTTCTGGCAGAGGCTGTTTATAAACTCTTTATAAAAACGACTATCAACAAAAGAAGGAGAATATTGTAACGATACACGCAATTCCTCAACCGCTCTTTTCAACTTTCTTTGGGAAGAAAGTTTCATTGATCTATCGAAATGGACCTTTGCGCATTTGAGTTTCAAAGCCTCCACCCTTTTTACAAGCTGTTCATTATCCGGCTCATATTCAAGCGCCTTTTCATATAAAAAAATTGCTCTATCCCAGTTTCTTGCTCCTATGGCCTCCTCTCCCCTATTGATGAAATAATTGACATTGTCATTGGCCTGGGCGTTCTTGAAAAGTTGTTTTATATCATAATAATTTGGATTGATATCAATAACCGCTTGAAAGGCATTTACCGCCATTCCCCAATCCTCTTCCTTGCTGAATTCTATCCCCTGTTTATAAAAGATTTGAGCAGCATTTTCTCCTGCCTTAGCCAGTTTATCATCCGACTCTTCATAACCTGGAAAGAGTTTTTTCACTCTTCTTAATTTTTTTATTGCATCCATCCACTCTTTATTAGCCAAGTGTGAATTGGCTTGAGCATACAGGGCCTTAATAGTGCATAAAAGATCGTCTTTTCTTTTGACAAGATCATTAAACATAGTGTCTATAAAATTATTTTGTGGATCCAAATTGTGGGCACGCTCTGCCTCCTTCACAATTCTATCCAGTTCTGGAAAGGTCGGTTCCGGGTTATCTGCCAATAGTTTTCTCACCTTTCTGTAATGAACCAGCGACAATTCCTTTTTTGCCCTGGTTAAAGACTGTGCGTATTCCCTGCTCTTTGGATTCTCTTCCAGCGCCTTCTCATAAAACACTATAGCATCACCCCAGCGCCCCTTTTTACTTAACTCCTGGCCCGTGTTAAAATTTTTCTGACCTGCAGCACATCCCAATACAAACATGAAGGATATAATAACGGCTACGAGCAAGCCTTTTCTTTTCATATTCCCCTCCTCTTTAAAACAGTCCGCCTCTGATTTTTAACCAGTAAATAGGAATAGGTTATCTCCGTGATTGATGTTTTAGCGCTCTAAAAAACGTCATAATTATGGTGAAAGCCCAATCTCCAGCCTGTTCTGGCTTATCTCAGATATTGTAATGGACCTGCCACCTACATTTCGCCCTTCTAAGTCATGGGCTAACGACTGAGTATCACCCTGAAAATCTAACTCCATCTCTGCCCTTCCCTGGACATATGATCTCAGCCTTATGTCCTTTATTCCCCGGACTTCATTCGTCAGAAACATCTTAAATGAGCTTAGCTCATCAAAAGAGTGAAATTGTGAGGCAAAAAGTTTGACCTCAACTGTATTCATTAACTCAGATGACCATTGGTTTAAAATATCATTCATTAATGTGCCGGCCAGCAACTCGGCGCTTTGTTCTGTAGCGGGTTGGATTAAACCTTGAATGCCAGGTATTCGTTTTGTCTCGCTTCCAGTGGTAATAATAGACCCTGTATCAACATTGACTACCTTCGCAGATATCGTCGCACGATTGGAATACATTTGAACATCACCGACCCTAAACGGATTGCTGCTGGTTTCCACGCTACATAAAAGTATCACCTCAGCTCCAAAACGCTGCCCGACCTTAGCTGCACCCTGTGGATCTCGAGCCAGGCTCATAATACGATCATGTTCCAAATTTTTTTTGACAGTACCTGAATCAACTAATTTAAATCCCTTTAATAAAAAATATTTTGTCATACCGGCTTCAGCAATAGAATCCTCCTGATCTCTTCCGTCAAAGAGAATCATCAAGCGAGGTTTGGATTTTCTTGCAATAATCAGGCGAATTGCCTCAAGGTCATTTCTAATCTGCCCTGTATTCACCACCGCCTGAATGGTCACTTTATAGATATCTCCTTGCCTTTGATCGGAAAGTATCTCATAGGATTGAATATATCCATTTGATTGTTGCAGGATCTTATCAGATATCACTTGATAATTTTCCACCAGCGTCTCATTGCTAATCATTACGCCAACTGCTTGCTCAACAGCAAGCCTCTGGGCATCTGCAATCGCTCTATCCCTTGCAATAGCGACAAAATCCTTCTGAACCGAGGCAGTTCCCTGAGCCTGAACTATTTTTTGCGCATGGGCTGTAAAAAATGCAGGCATGGTAAAGAAAAAACACATCGTGAGGATAACAATATATCGCTTCATAATGCTACTCCACCTAATTGAGTTACAAAAAATGAATTGTAGTTAGAGATTAACAATTTAAATGTTCATGAAAAAAATGTCAAATAAATTACATATAATTAAGTATTACATTAAATTTAAACTACAACCTATTGATATATCAGTTGACTTATGCATTTAAAACGCTCAGTCCAAAACCACACTTGGCCCCTGGTGTTTATGTCGACACCCAGAATAGATCCTTTCACAAGATAAACTATCCACATAAAAATAGTAGCAAAATATATGCAAAATTGTAGGTATTAAGGCGAGAGTTTTATCAATCACTCTCTTTTATACCAAATATTGATCTCAGGTATAAACCACACAGAATACCTACCATGGCACCACAAGAGTTAGCAGCCATATCCAATATTGAAAAAACTCTCGCTGGCACAAAATAT
>QMLT01000177.1 GCA_003646875.1 Deltaproteobacteria bacterium | reverse complement strand
TCTCGAGCTCGAAAGATGCCTGATTAAGGACTGATTTCTTCATTTTCGATCTTCAGTAATCGGGGAGTCCACTCTGAACAAGGTTAGAACCCTGTGTGTTAGTGAAATAGACGAAGAATCAATTCTCATGGCAAAACCACTTGCCTGCCGCCAAAAGATAATGGTCTTCCTTCTTGGTCTTATGAATTATCCCATATTGGATGGCTATTTTCCCTTGCCTTATCGCCGGATAAAATAGTATTTCCTATTCATATCTCAGCGCTTCTATCGGATTCAGCATCGACGCTTTTCTTGCCGGGTATAAACCGAATATTACGCCGATCGCCAGGGCAAAACAGAAGGATAAGATTATTGATTGTACAGACACCACGGCTGGCCATCCGGCAAATATCGATATAACCTTAGATACGGAAATCCCCAAAAGGACGCCTAAAATACCACCGGCGGAGCATAGTACCAGTGATTCTATAAGAAACTGGAAAAGAATGTTCTTTGTCCTTGCCCCCACCGCCATCCGGATTCCGATCTCCCTGGTCCGTTCGGTTACCGAAACGAGCATGATATTCATTATCCCGATTCCACCAACAAGGAGGGAGACCGAGGCAATACTTGCCAGGACAATGGTCATTATCCTGGTGCTGGATGCAGCGGCTTCCTGAATGTCGGCCATATTTCTGATGATAAAATCATCCTCTTTCCCTCCCCTGATTCGATGCCTTTCGCGTAAGAGCAGGGTGATCTCCTCCTGAGCTGTCTTCATCAGAGTTTCGTCTTTAGCTGAAACAACGATCCTCCCCAGTCTGCTATGCTTGCCGAAGAGGCGCTTTTTGGCGGTTGTAAAAGGGACCAGGATCACATCGTCCTGGTCAGTGCCCAAAGGTGATTGCCCCCTTTCCTCCAGAAGACCGACCACCTTAAAGGGAACTCGTTTTATTCTGATAATTTCCCCGACGGGAGGTGTTTGTTGAAACAAATTTTCGGCCACTGTTTTTCCAATTACCGCCACTTTGGTGCCGTACCTCACATCGGTATCGTAAAAAAAATTCCCTGATGACTTCCGCCATTTTCGTATAGTCATATAATCAGGAGTTGTACCCAGGACGCGGGTGGACCAGTTCAGGTTTCCATAAACCACCTGTGCCGTTATCCTTGCTGCCGGAGACGCCAATGCCACAGAGGGGCATTTTTCAACTATAGCCAGGGCGTCTTCCGGTACTAAAGTATTTATCGTGCCCCTTCCGCCCCTGATCCCTCCGCGGGTCAGGCTGCCCGGCTCGACATGGAGCATATTGCTGCCCATGCCGGCAATCTTATCCCTGATACTTTCTCTTGCCCCCTGACCTATACCGAACATGGTAATTACCGCGCTCACCCCAATAATGATGCCAAGCATGGTCAATAATGAACGGATCTTATTTCTTAACAAGGCACGGCAGGAGATCTTAAGGGCGATCATGATATTCACGGGTTCACCCCATTTAGGGAACTATCCTCAACGATCACTCCATCTTTTAATTTGATTTTCCTTTTTGCAAAGCGGGCAATATCCTGGTCATGTGTTACTAAAATAATGGTCTTTTTCAACTCTCGATTCAGGTTGTGAAAAATCTCCATGATTTCCCGGCCGGTCTTGCTGTCGAGGTTGCCGGTAGGCTCATCCGCCAGGATGATTGAGGGTTTATTTACCAGCGCCCTTGCTATGGACACCCTCTGCTGCTCTCCCCCGGAAAGCTGGCCTGGATGGTGTTTTTCCCTCTCTTCCAGACCTACGGTCGAGAGCGCCTCTTTTGCCAGCTTTTTCCTCTTTTTTGCCGGTATATCGTCCTTGTAATAAAGGGGTAATTCCACATTTTCCAGGGCCGATGTCCTGGGGAGAAGATTGAATCCCTGAAATACAAAACCTATCTTCTCATTTCGGATTCTTGCCATTTCATCCCGGGATAGGTCCCTCACATCCACCCCTTCCAGCATATATACTCCCCCCGTGGGTCTATCAAGGCATCCCAGTATATTCATAAGCGTGGATTTGCCGGAACCTGAAGCGCCCATTATGGCGGTGAACTCACCCGTTGAGATGCCGAGAGATATCCCATGAATTGCCGGGACCTCAACGCCATCGAGAAAATAGGTCTTAAAAAGGTCTATTACAACAATCTGTTTGTCCTGATTTGACATTTATGGACGAAATCCTCTAAATCTGACTTTAAGTGGAGGCCCGTCTCTAAGTGAAGACCCGGCCTTCTTAGAGACAATCGGTTTACCGCTTTTGTCCAGCGCCTGTACTACCAGTTCATTGCCCTCTCTTATAGACCCCCGGACAAGCTGGCTATACTCTCCATCCGTTATCCCTGTCCTTATCGGAACAGGCTCCAGATTTCCCCCTTTATCCATTCGCCACACAAGTCTTGAATGCTTACCTTTAAGCCTCCTTCCGGCCTTTTTATCTATCTTCAGATTTCCCGGCGGGGCAAATCTCAGCGCCTCATTGGGTATCTTGATAACATTGCTCTCATGATCAACCATTACGGTTACGTTGGCCGTCATCCCTGGTTTCAGCTTCAATTCCCTGTTTTCTACTTCTATTATTACGTCGTAGGTAACCACATTTTGTACTATAATGGGTGCTATTCTTACCTGTTTCACTACTCCTTCAAAGGTGGTGTAAGGAAAGGCATCCACTGTAAATAATGCCTTCTGCCCTGCCTTGATGCATCCTATGTCCGCCTCGTCAATACTGGCATTGGCCTGCATCTTAGTTAAGTCTTCCGCTATCTTAAAAAGGACGGGCGTCTGCATCCTGGCGGTCAGTGTCTGACCCTCATCCACCTCTCTTGACACGACTATCCCCTCCACCGGCGACCTGATGATGGTATAATTCAGATTGGTTTTGGCCCTGTTCAGTGATGCTTCTGCACTCTTGACCTGAGAAATCACCGCTTGAAAATTAGCCCGCTGGGCAGACAGATTTGCCTTCTGGGCATCGATTTCAGCAGTTGCGCTCTCAATCTGAGCAAGTGTTTGTTTGTAATCTGACTCTTTTTGATCCCTTTCACTTGCAGATACCAGCTCTTTTTTAAAAAGGTCAACATATCTCTCATATTCTCTTTGGGAATATGTAAGGCTGGCTTTTACTTTTTCTAAGTTGGCCTCGGCGCTCTTTACTCTCGACTCGGCCAGGCTCACATTTTCTGAGGCAGCTCTCAGGTTTGCCCGGGCACTCTCTAACCTTGCCTCTCCTTCTTCTACATCCCTCTTAAACAGTTCCGGGTCTATCTCGGCGACTATATCTCCCTTCTTGACTACAGCATTGAAGTCGGCAAATAGCCTCCATACCTTGCCTGAGACCTGGGCGCCCACATTCACAACGGTTACCGGATTTACTGTTCCGGTTGCTGATATGGTCCGGGCAATATCTCCTTTTACTACCCCCTTTGTCTTAAAAGTAAATCCCTCTTGAGAGCTTATATGGGAATAGATACCAAAAGACACTGCTATCATGAGGGAAAGCAGGATACCAATAATAACGCTTTTTTTCTTCAATCCTCAATCCTCCAATAGGGGCAGGCTATTCTGAATTCTCCAATTCATCAATTCTGCATCCTTAGTCTTCAATTCTGAATGGTATGGTTCCGGCAGACTTTTTAGTCAATGCATCTGCAATCTTGTAGTCATACAGGGCCTGTATCCAGTTGGTGTTGACTTCAAGCAAGAGCACCCTGGCATCGGTCAGGTCAATAATGGTTGCAAGCCCCACCTTATATCTGCCTTCAGCCAGCCTCAGGTTCTCCCTTCCCTGTTCAACAGCAACCCTGGTAGCAAGCAACCTTTCCTCTGCCTCTCTTAAAGATAGAATCGCCTGTTCAACCTCCTTCTTTATCTGTAATTTCAAGCTGTCAATCCTGCTATTCAGGCCTTTCAGATTCTCGTGGGCCTCCTTTAATCTGTATGAAGTATCCAGACCGCTAAACAATGGAACATCCAGGGTTATCCCTGCCCTCCACTCTCTGTCCAGGGGAGATGATTCGCCTTCCCAGTCATAAGATAACCTGCCGGAAAGCTTCGGGAGGTGTTCACTTTTGTTAAACTTTATTTTTTGCTCCAATGCCCTTGATCTGGCATCAAGCTCCAAAAGCTCCGGCCTATTCCGGTAGGCGATGATAAGCAAGTCATCTATATGATAATCCGATTTCGTGAGTCCCATATCATCCTGTATTTGATAAGATACCGGCTCGTTAAGCCCCATAGCATTATCCAGATCGACCTTTGCAAGCCTTACCGCATTTTTTGCTTTGATAAGCCCGACCTTTGCATTTGAGAGGTCTACATTCGCCCTGGCGACATCGATCTTGGGCCTTATCCCAATTTCATAAAAGCCCTGAGCCTGTTTTAGATGCAGTCCTGCACTGGCTACTGCCTCTTCATTAACATTTCTCAGCCTCAATGCCCGAAGATGATTGTAGTATGCCTCTTCAACATTAAATAGTATATTTTGGCCGGTTGTGTTTAATATAAAGGATACAGCATTTGCTTCCTCTTTACTCATTCTCCAATTAGAAAGGGACCGGCCAAAGTCAAATATGTTCTGGGATAAGGCAAAGCCAACCGTGTAATTATCTCTGGAATCGGAACCGGCAAAGCTTGAGCTG
>QMLT01000176.1 GCA_003646875.1 Deltaproteobacteria bacterium | reverse complement strand
TTTGCATTGGGGTGAAGGGGAAAACCAGGAAACATTCCTGGCATTTCAGCCCGTGTAACTATTATACAGCGAGGATTAGTTTCTTATTCGGTTCAGACACTATCCCATACTTTCTGCGCATAGCACGACTCACAGAAGGCTAAATTCCCCCAGTGTGGCTGAATCCTTCCTCGAGGATTAAAGGATACTTTTCACACAAGAGAAGAGGGTGTTGCCTGATTTTCAGTATTCACACACAATAGTGAAAAATTTTTCTTCAAGGCCATGCTAACCCATGCTATATTCCAGGCCTCATAGCGTTTAAATGAACACTTATGGCCTTTTGGCCACAACGAAGGGCGAAAGTAGTTGACTGGTCAAATGGTTAAGTGGTTGGGCAGGGGAGGGCGGCTTTTGGCGCTATTTAATTATTCCATGACCAAATAATTGTTTGGATCAAGCCTTAACATGATATCCGGTATAGGCTCTATGTCGTGGTCCTTTAAAAGTTTCAGGAAGATCCCTGATTCAGTGGATGATAACTGGATAATAAGGCTGAACAGGTCGTCCAGCTTGTTACATGGAAAGGGAATCCCTCTTTCATTTTTCTCAGTAATATGCCTGTGCGAGAGGGCTGAAAACCATACCTCAAGGTCAAACTCTTGAGCTATTTTTTTAAATCCCTCAAATATATCCCTGCCAGCCTCAGCAAAATCAACACCATCAACAATGAGGGTGTTTGGTATAAAATTCACCTCATTCACCAAATTAGCAAGGCTTTTGCGAAGCCTATCAAGATCAAAGCTTTCTTTTAAATAGGCAAAGATTATCCGGTTTTTATCCAAGCGGTCGCGAGCCTCATGTTCCTTTTCCATCTCCAGGACCCCAACAAGGTCGTAGAGAATAGCATTATAATGCGCGACAACTTTTTCCGGTGCATCCTTGAGGGAAACATGCACGAGCTGTTTTCCACGAAAGAGCTTATCAAATGCAATATGGATGAGACATGAGGTTTTACCGACACCCGCCCGGGCTATAAGCACCCCTAAATTACCTTTGCCCAATTCTTTATAGGCTGAGCTCTCCAGTATCTTTAGAGGGCTGACTTTTAAAAAATCTTTCATGCTCCCCCCTCTCTTTGGTTTTTCGTATAAGCTAAGCTACCAAGTCACAAAGACACTAAGAAATGATAATGTATCTTATTAAAAAATGATATTCAAAGAATTATATAATAATCTTGGTGTCTTGTGGCATAACTATTACAATTTTTTATTATATCTTAATTTTAACTCCTTTTCTACTGATACAGGCACCTCGGAATATCTGGAAAATTCCATAGAAAATTCTGCCTTTCCTTGACTCATTGATCTTAAGGTCGTAGCATATCCAAACATCTCCGCCAGAGGAACCTCTGCCTCAATGGTTGTAAATACGCCATCTTCTGCCGAGCTCATAATTAATCCCCTGCGCTGATTGATTGAAGACATGATATTTCCCTGGAATTCAGATGGCCCTTCTACGGTTACCCTCATAATCGGCTCCAGAATCACAGGCCTGGCTTTAACATAGGCCTGTTTAAAGGCGCCTATGGCAGCTTGAATAAATGCCCTTTCGGAGGAATCAACTGCATGATATTGCCCATCATTAACTGTAATTTTTATTCTAAGGACTGGATATCCTATCAAAAGACCCTTTTTAAGACAGGATCTAAAGCCCTTATCAACCGCAGGAATAAATTCAGCAGGGATGACGCCTCCTTTCACCGCATTTACGAACTCATATGTGCCTTCTTTTAGGGGTTCCATAAATCCGGCAACCCGACCATATTGGCCTGCTCCGCCGGTCTGCTTTTTATGAATATAATTAAATTCCACCCGCCGTGAGATGGTTTCTCTATAGGCTACCCGGGGAATCCCTGTATCCACCTCAGCCCCAAATTCTCTTTTCATTCTTTCCACATATATCTCAAGATGTAATTCTCCCATCCCGGAGATAATAGTTTGGCCGGACTCCTTGTCTACCCAAGACTGAAATGTAGGATCTTCTCTGATAAATCGGTCCAGAGCCTTAGCCATATTGGTATTAGATTTATTATCTTTTGGTGACACAGTCAGGGAAATCACCGGTTCCGGAACAAAGATTGAAGTCATCGTATAGTTTAAGGTGCCATCAGTAAAGGTATCCCCCGAAAAACAGTCAACCCCGAAAAGGGCAACAATATCTCCTGCACCAGCCCTTTGGATATCCTCCATTTCATCGGCATGCATACGGATTAGCCTCCCTACTTTGATCTTTTTTCTTGTTCTCGTATTTATCAGATCATCGCCTTTGTTAAGGGAACCCTGATAGATCCTGAGATAGGTGAGTTGCCCATATGGGGTTATCTCCAATTTGAATGCCAGGCTCACTAAGGGTTCATTAGGGTCGGTAGAAATTGATACTTCTTTTTCTCCCTGGTCCATATCCAATGCACTGTTTTTTACCTCTGCCGGCGAAGGGAGGTAATTTGTAACAGCGTCGAGCAGAGGCTGAACCCCAATATTTTTATATGCTGATCCAACAAAAACAGGTGTAAGCTGTCTCGAAAGCGTGCCTTCCCTTACTGCCTTAATGATTAATTCTTCATTTACCCTATCTTCGAAGATTGCCTCCATTAAGTCATCCGAAAACATGGAAACTGCCTCCAGCAAGTCCTCTCTTCTTGAGGTGGCTTCTTCAAGGAAGGCAGATGGAATCTGTCTTATTTGAAGATTTTCACCAAATGGTCCTTCAAAATAGATAGCCTTCATGGAAACCAGATCTATCACACCACAAAAATTTCCCTCCAGCCCTATAGGTATTTGCATAAGCACAGGATTATGATTCAGCTTTTCCCTGAGCTGATCTACTACCCGATACGGGTTGGCGCCAGCCCTATCGCATTTATTGATAAAAGCCACTCTTGGCACTTTATACCTATTCATTTGTCGATCAACGGTAATGGACTGGGATTGCACACCTCCTACCCCGCACAGCACCAGTATGGAACTGTCAAGAACCCTGAGTGCACGCTCAACTTCAATGGTAAAATCAACATGCCCGGGTGTATCGATAATATTAATCTTATACCCATTCCATTCACAGTACGTAGCTGCAGAGGAAATAGTAATACCTCTCTCCTTTTCCAGCTCCATAGAATCCATTGTGGCGCCAACTCCGTCTTTCCCCTTTACCTCATGGACGGCAAATATCCTTTTTGTATAGTAAAGTATTCTTTCTGTCAGTGTTGTCTTACCTGAATCAATATGGGCGCTGATACCTATGTTTCTTAAGTATTGAATATCATCATCCATTAACAGCTCCTTTTGTAAGTAACATAGCCTTTAACTTGAGTCTAACATCTCAAGAGGATTTGCTCAAATGAAAGCCATGTTACATACTCCCAATAGAGGAATATAGCAAGGAAGAATTTCTTGAAATTGTAATAATAAAAAAAGATGTAGTAAACAAGGGTTTCACTCATCAGTTTTTATTAGATCTTAGTCTCAATAAAATCCTATCCTCCCATTGACAGCAAGGCACAAGGGTGTTATGTTATTAAAAAAACAGAAGCCTTCTTATTCAATTAAAGGAGAGGATTATGGATGAGAAAAAACAAGATCCTGAAGCTGATAAATATCAAGATTTTTTAGATGACCTCAGTCACTTTTCTGCAAAAGATGAAGAAAAATACCTTGCGGATAGCGCTGGTAAAGCTCCTTCTGAAGGTGAGATTGTTTTAAGGGTTGGTGAAACCGTTAAAGAAATTAGAGAAAAAAAGGGTTTGAGCTTGAAAGATATTTCCCAGAGAACAGGATTAGAACCTGAGGTTTTGATGGAGATAGAAAAAGGAAAGATATCTCCACCCTTGGGTTCCATTATCAAGCTGGCAAAGGCGCTTGAAATGAAAATGGGCTATTTTATATCAGGCGCTGAAGATCTTCCTTACACAATTGTACGAAAAAATGACCGGAAGCTCATATCCAGATTTGACTCTAAAAAAAGCCAGACATATGGGTATGAGTTTATTTCCCTGGCTCCCCACAAAAAAGACCGGCACATGGAACCTTTCCTCGTAACACTGGAGCCATCTGATGTTGAAGAACGTTCTTCTCATGATGGTCAGGAATTTATATTTGTTTTGGAAGGTATAATGGAGGTTCACCTGGGAGAAGAGACCCATCTTCTTGAACCAGGTGATGCTATTTATTACGATTCAACTGTTTCACATCTGGTAAAATGTCATGGTAGAGAAAAAACAAAGATATTAGCTGTACTTTACGCTGAATAAGAAAAAAGGTAATAGTTAGGCCACAAAGCCACGAAGAACTGTTTATGTCTTTTTTTAAAACTGATATTTGAAGGATTATATAATAATCTTGGTGTCTTCGTGCCTTTGTGGCTGAACTTATACAAAATTTTGTATTGGTGGTAAGATGATTGCATTTGACCTAAGTTGTTCAAATGGACACAGCTTTGAGGGCTGGTTCAAGGATCTCGAATCCTTTAACGAGCAAAATTCCAAGGGGATGATCACATGCCCCTTTTGTAAAAGTACAAATATAAGCAGGGTGCTCTCTCCGGTAGCCATCAAGAGTAGCCAAGGAGAAGGAAAATCGAGAGAGATTGAGCCTGATTATAAAAAACTCGCCACGGGTATAATGG